>VBII01000127.1 GCA_005887735.1 Chloroflexota bacterium | reverse complement strand
AGGCGGATCTCACCAAGATCGAGGCCAAGCTCGCGAACCCCGAATTTCGCGAGAAGGCTCCGCCTGAGGTGGTCGCCAACCTCGAAGCTCGAGCCGAAACCGTGCGCATGGCGCTGGAGAGACTGGGCACTCTACGCTAGCGGCGAATGCCGTCAGCCGCCGTGCTCGCGCCGGTCGTCCTCCCCTTCCTGGCCGCCGCCGTGATCGCCGCCTTCGGCATCGCCGGCGTGAGCCTTGGCCGCGCAGCCGCCGCGGCGGGGGCCTGGAGCTCCGCGGTCGCGTTGGTCGCGGTGTGGCTGCCCGTGCGATCGTCGCTCGAGCTCGTGCTCGGCCAGCTCGGTTACGGCTCCGCGCTGGACCTCCGTGTCGACGGCGTCAGCTTCGCGTTCGGGTTGATGATCGTCCTGCCGGCGGCGGTGCTGCTCACGCTCCAGCCGCGAACCTGGGCCGAGGCATCGATCTCACTGCTCGGGGTTGGGGCGGCCATGGCGGCGGTGGAGGCCGGAGGCGTCGTCTTGACCGCGATCGCGGGGGGAACCGCGGCCACCGTCGCCGTCGTGCTCCTCGAAACCGAGGATCCTGCGGCGCCGCGGCCAAGCTGGGCGCTGCTCCTGGTCGGCTGGCTCGCGCTGAGCCTGGTCGGGGTCATCCTCCAGGTGGGTGGCGGCACCGCCGTCTACTCGGCGGTTCCGGTGGCAACAGTGACCTCCGCGCTCTTCGCCCTGCTGGCGGCGTCGGCGCTCCTCGCGTCGTGCCTGCTGCCCTGGCGTATGTGGCCCTCGAGGCTGTGGTTGCGCCCGTCGCTACGCGCTGCAGGGATATCGATCGCCACCCTCTACCCGCTAGGGTTCTACCTTCTCGTGCGGGCCTACGAGCTGGGCGATGGACGCTATCCGTCGCAGTTCTTCAACGTCCTGCTGGCGGTGATCGGGTTGGGCACGGCATTCGCCGCCGCCGGTCGTGCGCAGGCCGCGGCCACGCGCCGCGAATTCTTTGGTGAGGTCATTCCCGGCCTGGGCGGCTTCGCGCTCGCGGCGATCGGGCTGGGCACCCCGCTCGGCTTGGTCGCGGGCCTTGTCATCCTGGCGACCGTCTCCGCGATGGTCGCGTGCCTGGCTCTGCTGCCCGATCGCGCCGGACTCGCGTCCCTGATCACGGTCGCCGCAGCAGTCGGGCTGCCGCCGAGCATCGCATTCGGCGCACGGGCGCTCGGGATCGCAGCGACCTTCGAGGCGGGTGATTTACTCGGTCTGGTCGGCATCGCCGGCGCGGCGGTGTGGGCGACATGGATGGTCGCCGGGGCGCGGGCGATCGGCCTGCCAGGCGGCCGCGGCCATCCTGCTGCGGAGACCTTTCCGCGGGTGGCGATGTTCATCGCCGCCGGGACCCTCCTCGTGGGACCTGCCATCGCGGCTTTCCAGCTGGGCTTTGCGAACCCGGTGGCGGCCGAGGTGATGCGGTCGTCTGCGGCCTCGCTCGGGGGTGGCCTGACGTCGGTGATCACCGTGTCGAGCGTTCTGCCGGCGGTCACGCTCTTTGCGCCGCTGCTCGTGATCGCGATCGTCGCCTATGGGATGTCGAGCACCTCGGCGATCAAGACGCAGGCGCGTCCCGCGCTGTTCAAGCTTCCCTCGTTCGCCGCGGTTGATCAGGCTCGTGCCGCCCTCCGCTCGGCGACGGTGCCCGAACAGTACCGTTCGATCCTGAACGTCCGAGAGCTCGAGGCCGCCGCTGCCGGGGGCGGGATGGTGCTGTGGCTCGTCGCCCTGATTGCGCTCGCTTTTGCAGTGACGCGCTAGTGGTCGATGCGGTCGCGGCGTTTGTCGCCTGGCTGGGCGCGTCTGTCGTCGTCCTGGCGGACGGAAGGCGAGGTCTGGCGCTGGGCGCTGCCATAAGCGCCGCAGGCATGGCGGTGCTCGCGCTTGACGTCGCCGGCCCTGTCGCGGCGGGATCGATCGCACTTGGTGGCGTCGTCGCGGCGACCGGCAGGTTGCGATCCGGCCGAGCGGGCTGGCATGTCATGCCGGCCGGTTCCACTCCTCGCCTGGTCCTTTGTATCGCTGCGGCCCTCTTCGCGCTGTGGATCGCGGCGGCGCTCACGACCGGGCCGGGCGTCTCTCTGCGATTCACGGCGATGGTGGTCATCGGGCTCTCCGGAGCGCGCGTCCTCGGCGCTGATGAGGCGCCAGCTCTCTTCAGCGCCACCGGTTTGCTGGCCCTGGCCATCGCCCTCGCCGCCGGGACCGGCCAGCCGCCCGCGGCACCCTGGCCGTTCTTGGCCGCCGCGATCATTGCCGGAGGCGTCAGTTGGATCACGCCGAGGATCGTTCGTGCAGCCTGAGGCTGTCGAGCTCGTCGTTCTGGCCGCGGCAGCGCTCGCGTTCGCGGTCGTCTTCTCGCCGGCCGCAGCGTCCAGGCGGGAGCTCCTCGGCAAGGGGGGCGCCGGGGTCTTGGGGGCGGCCGCCATCGCCGCCGTCCCGACGTTCGACCTGGCTCTCCTCGTTCTGCTCGCGCTCGGCGTGCTGCACTCGGTCATCGGAGGCAAGCGTTCCCTGGCGATTCGCCTACGCGGACCCTTGGTCGCGGTGGCGTTGCTCGGGCTGGGCGCATTCTTTGCTCGCGTCCAGGGTCCCGACGCGATGGAGCGTTTTGCCGCGGTCGGCCTGGTCGCCGGTCTTGCCGCCGGGGTGGGAGTCCTTCCGTATCTCCACCCAATCGACCCCGATGAGCCGCTCGTCTCTTCTCCGGTGGCGTGGCTGGCGGTCGTCGGCCCAGTGCTGGCGGCCGTGGTCGTGCAACGGGCACAGAGCCTGCTTCTGGTCGACGCTGCCGGGGCCTTCGGCGCAATGCTCATCGGGCTCGGCCTCATCAACGTGGCATGGGGCAGCGCCGGGGCCTGGCTGACGGAAAGCGAGGCGGCGGCCTGGCGATACTCATTCGTCGCCGACTGGGGTCTCGTCCTGTGCGGTATGGGCCTGATCGTGGCCGACGGCCAGCGAGCCGCGATCGTGATGCTGTTCAGCATCGTGCTGGGTCGCCTGCCGCTTTACCTGCTGTCCAGAACCGCAGTGCGCGATAAGTCGGTCAGCGGCCGCCCGGTCAGCCTGGTCGTCGCAGCGGCGCTTGCCGGGTCGGCGCCTTTTGCCGGCTTCGCCGCCCGGCTTCTCCTGCTTCGGGCCGCCACGCAATTGTTCTGGCCCCTCGCGATCGTCCTGGCGGCAGGCATGCTCATGTGGCTGCCGGGCTCGTTGCGGCTGGGCCGAAGCCTGGGCCTGCCCAAGGGGCGCCAGGCGGTTGGTATAGCGCTCGTGCTGGCGGTCAATGTGGCCGCCGGGCTGTACCCGCTACCTCTCCTCCTGGCGGCCCATCTGTGATCCAGACCCTCGTGTCGATCGCCACTCACGCGGTGGCGCTGCTCCTCTATCCAGGGCTTTTCGCCATGGTCGCCTTTGGAACCCTCATAGAGCTCGCATGGCTGCGCCTCAGCGCTCGCGAGTGGGATTGGCCGGTCCTGCCGAGGCGCCGGCCGACCCCGGTCGTCGCCACTGTCGCGCTGTGCTCGGTGATGGCCGCGGTCCAGCTTGCCGCGCCGCTGAATCCCGTGCCGGGCGACGAGCGCAGCATCGTGCTGGCCACGGTCGGTTTGGCCTTCACGGCTTGGGCCGAGCTCGCGCTGACGGTCGAGTTCGTGGCCGAACCAGGATTGCTGCTCCTGATCCAGGTCTGCTGGCTGCTCGCCGTGCTCGGCCCCGCGGTGCAGCCCGAAAGCCTGCGCCCGCAAGTGCTCGGCAACCTGCTTGTGCCGGGCCTGCTTCCGTTGAAGATCGCGTGCGCGTTCATGTATCTCCTGTGCTTGCCGCCGCTGCTCCGTCTCTGGCCCTTCGCGCCCCCAGGCGAGAGGCGTGGCAAGCGAAGGCTCGACGCGGGCCGAATCCTTACGTGGTTTCCCTACTGCGGGCTCTTCACGACGCTCTTCATCACGCCGTCATCAGACGATGCGGTGGGCCTGATGCGCTTCTTTGGATTCGACTTTCTTGTCGCGGCAATCGTGATTGCGGCGGGGATGCTGATGCAGCGACGCGGGCCCGCCATCGCGCGAGGACTTTACGTGAGAGCTGTCCCGCCATACGCGGTGCTCGTGCTCGCGGTCGTCGTGACGACATCGATCCTCATGCGCTAGCGCGTCCATAAATCGTGGACGCGCGGTGCAGTTGGCGGTCCCGCGGGCGATCCCCGGCTCGCCGTATCCCCCTGCGAATTGGGAGCCCACCTTGTCTTGGTACAATCACTCGCCGTGCCCAAGCCTGATAGTTCTCTACACCCCACGAAGTCAGAGGCTGACGCCGTGACTTCGCGGGGACCCCTGGGACCGTCGGCTGTCGTCGTCAGCGGCGGCAAGCAGTATCGCGTCGTTCCCGGCGATCGCATCCTTGTCGACCGCCTCGTGGCGGAGCCGGGCGCGTCGGTCAAGCTCGGCCGCGTCCTGCTCTTCAGCAACGGCGATGACCTGAAGGTGGGGCACCAGGTTGGCGATCTCGACGTGGACGCGAAGGTGATCGCGCACCAGCGAGGACCCCGGGTCGAAAGCCTCCGCTACAAGTCGAAGAAGCGCGTGAGAGTCCACCATGGTGGGCGCGCGCACCTGACCGCGCTCGAGATCATCGCGGTGGGGGGAGTCGGGCCAGCTACAGAAGAAGAGGACGAGGTCAAGCAGACCGCAAAACCGAAGAGGGGTCGGGGTAAGGCCGAGCCCAAGAAGAAAGCAACGCCGAAGGCCAAGGCCGAGACCGTCCAACCGGACGCGGTGGCCGAAGTCGAGGAGACACCTGCCGAGGCGCCCAAGAAAGTGACTCGACGGCGTTCCAAGAAGGAGACCGGGTAATGGCACACAAGAAAGGCGGCGGCTCGTCGCGCAACGGCCGCGACTCGAACCCGCAGATGCTCGGCGTGAAGGTGTACGGCGGACAGGTCGTCAACGCGGGCACGATCCTGGTCCGGCAGCGCGGCACCAAGATCGCCCCCGGAGACGGCGTCGGCCTCGGACGCGACGACACCTTGTTCGCGCTGGTCGCCGGCCACGTCAAGTACGAGCGGGTGGGCAAAGACGGCCGGCGCGTCGTCATCGAGCGCAACGAGCAAGGCTGACGGCTTTAGGGGGACAACGGTTCGTCGATTCCGCCCGCATCGTCGTCCGTGGCGGTCACGGCGGCAAGGGTTCGGCTTCATTTCGACGCGAACCGTTCGTGCCCCGCGGCGGCCCAGACGGTGGTGACGGGGGTCGCGGCGGCTCGGTAATCCTCACCGCCTCGAACGAGCTCAATGACCTTTCGCGCTACAAGCGCCGCAGCCGCTGGCAGGCCGAGCCGGGCGCCGACGGCGCCGGTGGCCGGAAGACGGGACGGAACGGCGCAGACGTCACTCTCGAGGTCCCGGTGGGCACCATCGCGCTCGACGGGGATGGCGCACTGATCGCCGACCTCGATCGCCCAGATGCGCGCGTGGTGGTCGCAAGGGGCGGTGTGGGCGGCCGGGGCAACGTGCATTTCAAAAGCTCGAGCCGGCGGGCGCCGGATTATGCGGAGCCGGGTCTGAAGGGCGAAGACCGCGAGCTCACGCTCGACCTCAAGCTCATCGCCGACGTCGGCCTGGTCGGCCCGCCGAACGCCGGCAAATCCTCCCTGCTCCGGGCGTTGACGGCGGCCCGTCCCAAGGTGGGTGACTACCCCTTCACGACCCTCGATCCCGAGCTCGGGGTCGCGGATGCTGAAGGCGGACGGATCGTTATTGCGGACATCCCAGGCTTGATCGAAGGCGCCGCAAACGGGGCCGGGCTCGGCCTGCGCTTCCTGCGTCACGTGGAGCGGACCAGAGCCCTCGTCTTCGTGCTCGACGGCTCGTTGCCGGAACCGTGGCGCGACCTCGAGACAGTGCGGCAGGAGCTGGCCCTTTTTTCGCCGGACCTCGTCGAGCGTCCATACGTCGTGGCGGTGAACAAGGTCGATCTAGAACCGGCGCGCAAGCTGCGCGCGAAGACTCGCAAGGCGGACGTCTACTTTGTTTCGGCGCTGACCGGAAAAGGATTGCCCGAGCTCATGGAAGCGATGGTCAGGGTCGTCGCTAACGCCCCCGCGCCTTCCCTGCCCGACGCGGCCAAGCTCGTCAAGCTCCCGGTTCGCTCGGGCAGCGAGATGGTGGTGGAGAAAAAGCCTTCGGGATTTGTCGTCCACGGGGAGCGCGTTGAGCGCCTGCTCGACCGGTTCAACCTCGACTCCGACGGCGGGCTCGCGCGATTCCAGTCCGAGCTGGACCGGCTCGGCGTCAATGAGGCGCTCGAGGCGGAGGGCGTGAAGCCGGGCGACACCGTCCGGATCGCTGGTGTCGAGTTCGAGTACCAGCCGTGAGGGTCGGGATACTGGGCGGCACGTTCGATCCGATCCACCTTGGGCATCTGGCGGCGGCCCGAGCCGCAATCGACTGCGCCCAGCTCGACCGCATCCTCTTCGTGCCCTCGGGCACGCCTCCCCACCGCGGCCGGGCGGTCGCGTCAGGTGCGCAGCGCCTGGAGATGTGCCGGCTGGCCGTCGACGCGGAACGTGTTTTCGAAGTCTCCGACGTCGAGATCCGCCGGAACGGCCCTTCCTACACGGCCGATACTCTGCGTGAGCTCACGGCCGAGCGCCCGAACGACCAGCTTTTCCTGGTGCTGGGGTGGGATGCGGCGCGCCTTTTCTCGAGCTGGCGCGAGCCAGAGGAGGTGCGGCGCCTCGCGACGATGGTCGTGGTGACTCGTCCGACAGGCGATGCCAGCGAACCTCCCGACGCGGCGAGGCTCGCCGCAGCCGGCCTCGATCCTGCAAAAACCGTGCTTTGCGTGCGGCCGACTCCGGACATCTCGGGCAGCGCGTTGCGCACCGCGATCGCGTGTGGCGAACCGGTCCGCGATCTCCCGGCGGCTGTCGAAAGCTACATCGCCAAACATCGTCTGTACATGGATAATCCAGACGTTGGCTGCTGACCGGTCAAGGCGACTCACGCCACTCCAGCTCGCGCGCTTGCTGCGCAGCGCCGCAGCCGAAAAGAAGGCCTGGGACCCGGTCGTGCTCGACGTGCGCGAGCAGACATCCGTGGCGGATTACTTCGTCATCTGCGAGGGTGAGACAGACCGCCAGGTGCGGGCCATTGCCGACGGGATGGTGGAGGCGGCGAAGGCGAAAGATCGCAGGCCCCTCGCGGTCGACGGCTACAGCGACGCGGGATGGATCCTGCTCGATTTCGACTCGGTGCTCGCACACGTCTTCTTGCCGGGCGAGCGTTCGTACTACGACCTAGAGAGCCCGCCCCTCTCCGCCACCCTCTCCCCTGGGGGGAGAGGGTGGCTGCGAATCAGATTAGTTGGGCGTAGCGGTCGTAGATTTCTCGCAGTTCCGCGGGGGGTTCGACTCGGTGCTTTTTCATCACGTCGAACAGGCTCAGGATGTGGCGGACGCCCGCGAGTGTCACGCCTTTCTCGCGCGTCAGGTGCTGTATGACCTGCACCTTGCTGATGTCGCGCTGCGAGTATCGCCTCCGATTGGTCGTCGTGCGGTGCGGCTCGATGAGGCGCGCGTCCTCGTAGAGCATCAGCGTGCGCGGGTGTGTGTCAAGGATCTCGGCCGCGACGCTGATCGTGTACAGCGGCTTGTCCAGATCGCTGAACGATTGATGCTGGCCGCGTAGCCCTCTGCGGTTGTGCACGACAGTTAGTGAAGTGATTTCAGCACCTGGATGATGGCCGGGCCGAGCAGCACCACCCAGAGCACGGGGAAGATGCACCCCACCATCGGAAACACCATTCGCGAGGATGCCTGGGCCGCACGCTCCTGCGCACCCTGCCGCTGACGGCGACGCATCTCCGTCGCCTGCACCCGAAGAAGACGGGCGATAGGAACACCCATCTGGTCGGACTGAACGATCGATTCGACGAGGTGATGCAGGTCGGACACGCCGGCCGTGTCTGCCATGTGCTCGAGGGCGGCCATGCGAGGTCGGCCCAGGCGGATCTCCCGCAAAACCTTGCCGATCTCGTCGCCAAGGGCGTTGTGGAAGCGCTCGACGATGCTGAGCATGCCTTCGTCGAGACTCATACCGGACTCAACCACCAGGGTGAGCAGGTCGGTCGCTTCGGCAAGGGATCGCTGAATCTGGTGGCGGCGCTGGCTGATGCGCTGCTCGAGCCACAGGCCGGGAGCGATGAACCCGAATGCGGCGAAAACCGCCCCCGCAAGCGGAGCCGAGACGAGGTCAGGCAGTGAAAGAGGCACCAGCAGTCCGACGCCGAGTCCGACGATGGCCATCAACGCGGCGAGGCTGTAGCGGACCGCCTGGAAGCCGGCCGGGGTCAGTCCGCCGGGGTTGCCTGCCTGGCTCAGCTTTTGCCTCAGCTGAAGGGCCGTCCGCGTGGGCAGGCGCGAAACCGGGCGCAGCGCCGACTCGAGCCGCTTGATGAAAGTCTGGCGAGGCGCGCCGGCGAGGTGCCCTCCGTTGACGGCCGCGGCACGGAACTGATCGATCGCGATGAAGTACCCGAAGACGATCGCGCCGCAGATCACCCCGGCTGCAATCGCTATGGAAAGCACAGCTAAGCCTCGAGGGAGGTCATGCGTTGGATGATCAGGTTGCCCATCAGGATCATGAATCCGGCGAAACCCAGCATCGCGTAGCCCACCCACGTGCTCGTCATCGGCGCGTAGTAGCCGGGGACGAAAACGTAGAGTCCCAACGCGAGCAGGATCGGCAGGCCCGTGATGATGCTCGCCGAGGCGCGCGACTGCGCGGTCAGCACGCTCATGTCGCGCTTGGTCTGCAGGCGGTCGCGAAGCGTGTCGGAGATGTTGTCGAGGACCTGGGCAAGGTTTCCGCCCACTCGGATGTGGAGCAGGATCGCGGTCACGATGAACTCGAGGTCAGGGCTGTTGATGCGCAGCAGCAGCCCGCTCAGCGCGTCTTCGACTGAAGTACCGAGCGTGATCTCGTTCGCGACCCGCTCGAACTCCGTGGACACCGGTGGCTGCGATTTCGTTGCGACCGTCTCGAGCGCGCGGTCGATCGCGTAGCCCGTCTTAAGTGAGTTCGACAGCAGCTGCAGCATGCTGGCGAGCTGCTCGCTGAACAGACGCTGGCGGCGGCGCTGCAGGTAGGCCACGACAAGTGGAGGGATGATGAACCCGACCACACCCAGGATGACGGGACCAAGGGTGAAGCCAAATCGGAAGAGGCCGATCAGCGCGCCGAGGGCGACGGCGCCGATCCGGATCAGGAGGTACTCGGGGGCGGTCAGGTTCAAGCCGGCGCGGGCCAGGTCTTCGGTCAGCGTCGGCTTTCCTTGTACCTTGCGACGCTGGCTCAGGTTCTCGGCGGCCGGCTTGAGCAGCCGCTCGACGAGCTCCCGCGGCGTGGCCCGGGCGGGCATCGGGACGGAAACGCGCCGCTCCTTGCGGAGCCTGTCGAGCGCCCAGAAGAACACGAAGATGGCGGCCGCCATCGGCACCGCGACGATCGTCTCGGGCGGGAGATTCATCTAGAAAAGGGTCGGATAGGCGGCCTGGATGACCTGCAGCGTGACGCCTTTGGCGTCGCCCACGCTCGGGCACTTAGGATCGGGAGCCTGATCGCCAGGCGCGTAGTCGTGGTACGACTCCAGCGAGTACTTGAGCGCGGCATACTGCAGGAACCACGTGATGACCTCGGCCTCGCACTGGGTGATGACGACGGTCAGGCTGCTCGCGTTGGAATTGCCGGAGGTCGACTGCGTGCCGACCTTGATCACATGCAGCTGCGTGAAGATCGTCTTGGTGGCGACCTTGCCTCCACTCGTCACGGTCGCGATCACCGAGATGTAGTCGCCGGGCTGGATGTAGTCGGCCACCCCCTGCTGCTCGCTGGTCGGGATGGTCAGGACGACCCAGCCCCTGGGAATCGGGAGGTACTCGGACTGCGAGCCGAGCGCCTGGTTGGCCTTGGCCACGTCGTTGGAGGACACCACCTCGCCTGTCAGGATGGCCACCAGCGGCACCATTCCGACCACGTCCGGAATCTTGGCGAAGTAGACCTTTGGGTAGTCCGACGGAACCGCGATCGTCCGCGTGGTCAGATCGGCCTCGGTGATCGGGATCCTGGGCTGCAGGTTGGCGTTCGCCACCACGACCGTCTGGGTGGGACTGATCCCCGCCTGGCTTGCATTGAGGGCTACGAGGACGAAAGCCACGATTACGAGCAGGGCGAGCAGGACGCCGAGCAGCGTGAATGGCCGGCGCGAGGTAATTGCGCTAAACGTCCGCAAGGCCGACCAATCATAGGCAAGATATGCCGGTGCCGAGCCCCCCTTACCTGATACTCAAAACGCCACATTTGAAAGAGGGCGGGCAATCCCTGGTCGAGTTCGCGGTGTCGTCCGTCGTACTGCTTTTGCTCGTCGGGGGGCTGGTCGACATCGGGCGCTCGATCTACGTCTCGGAGGCCCTGTCCAACGCGGCGCGGGAAGGTGCGCGGCATGGCGCGTGGTTCCAGGCACCGACCCAGGCGCACCCCTACCTCTACGACGCTGAGATCAAGCTCGCGGTGGACGCTGAGCTGGCCGCCATCTCGCTCCCTGCGTCCGTGCTCAAGAACCCTGGCATGACGTGCCCGACGGCGAGCGACGGAAACACGGTCCACAATCCGCCGTTTGTGTCGTCCGCCTACCCCGCGACAGCCAACCAGCCGTGGCTCTACATCTGCTACAACAACACGCCCGGCCTGGACTTCACGAGCCCGGCGAGCAACCAGGGACAGCTCGATCTGAACGTGATCGTCCTCTACACGTATGGGCCGCTCACCCCACTCGTGAAGTCGCAGTTCGGCGTCTTCCAGGTCGCGGCGAACGAGCACATGACGGTCCAGGGGAATTGAGGCATCCTGCCCGGGGGCAGCGGTCCCAGGCTCTGATCGAGTTCGCCTTGGTGTCGCCGGTGCTCCTACTGCTTTTGTTCGGAATCGTCGCGTGAAGGCGCGCGGGTTGCGGTTCGAGCCTCCAACCAGCTCCCCACCAACACGGACGTGCTGAACGCCGTCGGCGGCCAGATGCTGGGCGCGCCGGTGTCCGCGCCCTGCCCGCAGGGCCCGATCTCCGGGGCTACGCCACCTGCCAACTCCGCCTGGGTCTACATCACCGAGCCGAGCCCGCCCGGCGGCGTGGAGAGCGCGCCCCCGCCCAACGCGCCAGGAGGGGAATATGCCGCGATCGCCAACGGATCGTGCAGCGCGGTCAACCCGGCTTCGGGCAACTCGCAAATCGAGGTGACCATCCGCTTCAACCTCGTCTTGGTCACTCCGATCGTGGCCCAGGCGACGGCCAACCACGTGGTCATCTCGGCTGCCGTCGTGTATCGGACGGAGTACTGAGTCATGAAAGGGGTTCTAGCTCCCCATCAGTCCGCGCGCTTCGCGCGGGGACAGCTTCCCCGGCTAGCGGGGAAGCGAAGGGGACGGCTTCCCCGGCGAGCGGGGAAGCAGGGCGGGCAGGCCATCGTATTGATCGCGTTCATGCTCACGGTCCTCATCGGCATGGTGGCGCTCGCCATCGACGGGTCGCGGGCGTACGCCCTGCGGCGCGACATCCAGGCCGCCACCGACGCGGCTGCGCTCGCCGCGGCCGACAAGATGCAGCAGTCCGGCAGCTACGTCAGCGCCGAGCAGGCCGCCACGGCGATCTTTGGCACCAACTTGCGCCTTTACGCCGCACCGTCCTGCACCGCCTACGGGACTCCCGGGGCAAGCCCGTGGACGGTGACCTGCACATATTCGGATGGCACAGTGCTCACTGACGTCGCCAGGGCGTTGGGGCCGCAGGGAAGCCGCTTCATGCTCACCGCCACCCGGACGCTTCAGCTGCAGTTCGGCCGCGTCCTGACGAACGGCTCGAACCCGACCCTTGGCGCCGGCGCGCACGGCAACGTCGACAATCTTCTTTACTCGCCCACGGTAGCTGCCCTGGACGAGGACGGCTGCGGCGGCGTGGGCGGCGCCGCGATCACGATCAACGGCATCGGGACTCTGGACGTCAACGGGGATCTCGTGAGCAATGGGGCGGTCTCGGTGACCGGGGGCGGGCTGCGCGTGGCCGGCGACATCTATGCCCACTGCCAGGCCTCGGTGCCGGGGTCGGTGACGAACTCGTGTTATCCGAGTGACGCCTCGGCGCCGTGCTCGTATCCGGACGTTGCGGGCGCGACGCGGTCCGGATACCGCCTACCCGATCCCGGCTATCCCGCGCCGAGCATGCTCGGAGGCAGCGTGAGCCTATCGGGCAGCGGAGTGGTTGTGCCGGCTGGGATCTACTCCTCGCTAGCTGCTCTGAACGGCGATTTCGTGAGCAACGAGCTCAAGCCGCCGGACGAGCCCGACGCATCGAACAACACCCTGCGCTCGGCCAACCAGTTCTGGAGGTCGAGCGGAGTCCAATGCGATGGTGCCTTTCAGGTCGTCAAGCAGTCCGGTCCGCGCGACATCCCGCTCGGCATATGGTCATTCGTCGTCACCTCGCTGCGAACCGACACCTATAACGGCGTGAGCTACACCCGCGAGAGCGCGCCTTCGATGTGCGATTCGCTCAATCTCAACAACCACTTCGACAACGTGCAAGTCCTTCTCAGCAACGTGCCGGGCGCGACCTCGTACAACATTTACGCCGCCCCGCCAGGAAACGGATGCGCTGGTCCCTTCGGGCTCGCGGCGAACGTTCCGGTCCCCGCCGGGTCGGTGGCCAACGACAACCTCTTCCCCTGTCCGAACGTCAACGGCAACGGCTGCTCGCTCGGCAATGAGTCGATCATTCTCTCCAATCAGCTTGCGGCTCCGTTTGCGCCCAACGGCGGAGCGGCGCCAGGTACCACGGGCGCCTATGCTCCGGACCCCGAGAGGGCGCCGCTTGCGGCCGGTCTGCCCAACCAGAACCCGTCGCGAGGGGCAGGAGCAGCGGGAGATCGCGCGAACGAGAACAACTGCAAGTCCCTCGGAAACGCGTACATCTCCTGTCCTGGTCCGATCACGCCAGGGGCGGTCGAGCTCAACTTTCCGGCTGGCGGATGCCTCAACACCAACAACGGGGGCGATACCTACGTCTACAGCGGCTACCAGTACAACTGGGTCGCTGTCTACGAACCGCTTGCCAACGGCTGCGCCAACACACTTGGAGCAAAAAGCAACAGCGCCTACATCGGCCTGGTCTACTGCCCCGGGGCCTCCATCGCCATCACCTCGCAGTACACGTTCGAAGCCGGAGGAGTAGGCGGGGTGATCGCCGATACGATCAGCTTCAGCGGCTCGCTGCCGAGCATGAGCTACAGCTCCAGCTACGCTCCTGTACCTCAGGCGGGCCGGATCACGAACTAGGCGCTGGTGACCTCGACCTCGGCCGGCGCCGGCGCTTCGGCGGGGCCGGCTCCATTGGTCTCATGCGACTCGCCACGCGACTCGAGGTGCGCGATCCGCCGGTGGAGAACTTCGGCCGCCTTGCGGTCGCCGAGCTCCTCGTAACGCTGAACAGCTCCCTTCCAGGCCGACTTCGCGTCCTCGATCCGGCCCAGTCCCCACAGGGCTTGAGCGCGAGCTGCCAGCGCCTCGGCCCGCTCGCGCGTCCGGTCCGCCGGCATCAGCTGGAGGGTCGAGTCGACCAGGCGAATCACTTCCTCGAAAGCGCCGACGGTGAGCGCGTTGGCCGCAGCCTGGCCGAGGAAGACGGCGGTGCGGAACGGATCCGCCGCGGTACCCGCCTGGTAGAGGTGATAGCCGATCTCCCTTGCGTGCTCTTGCGCCGTCTTGGCGTACGCGCGCTCGAGGGTGTCGGCCACAGCGAGGTGGTAGGCCTGGAGGCGCGGGAGGGGAAGCGGCGCGAGCACACGCTGGCGAACGAGGTCGTGGGCAAAGCGGTATGAATCCTTGCCGACCGCGACGAGAAAATGTCCACGCGTCGCTTCGTCCAGGGCTTCCCGCAATTCGTGACCTGAGAGCTCACCGAAAGCCTCGAGCAGTGAGACGTCGAAATCTCTTCCTATCACTGCTGCCGCGACGAGCATCCGCTGCGCCGGCTCGCTCAACCGCTGGATCCGGCGCCCGATGAGGCCGCGCACGCTCTGGGCAAGCTCGAGGTCTTCTTCGGTGTAGCTAGACTGCGGGCGCGCACCGTCGAGCATGCTCTCGGACTCCGACATATAGAGGAACGAGTGCTCGACGAACAGCGGGTTGCCCTCCGTCGCCGCCTGTATCCCAAGCAGCTGAACCGGGGTCAACGGGGTCTCCGACATGCCCGCGACGATCCGCTCCACGTCGTGATCCGAAAGCCTGCCCAGGGCGATGCGCTGCGCGCGACGCCTCCGCAGGAGTCGGGACAGCGCCGTGGAGAACGGCCTGGCCGCGTCCAGCTCCGAGTCCCAGTAAGTGCCCAGGATGACCATCCGGCTGCCGTTCACCCTTTCGGCAAGGTCGCGAAGGAGAACGACCGTGGCATCGTCGGCCCACTGCAGGTCGTCGAGCACGACCAGCAGCGGTTTGGCGCCCTGCACGCCTGCCAGGAACGCGTGGGTCGCTTTGAACAGCTGCTCGCGGACCTTGTCGGCGCCTGTCGTGGCCGCGACGGGCATGCCGCGCACCTTCTGACGAAGTGCGGGCGCGAGGTAAGCGAGCAGCGGGCCCTGGTGGCCGGCCGCCTCCTGGAGCGCTTTGGCGGGGGTTGATGCGACCGCTGCGGCGAGCACGTCTCGGAATGGGCCGTAAGGCTCGCCATCCTTCTCGAGGCAGCGCCCGCTGAGGACGAGCCATCCCTTCGCGGCGGCCTCGCCCGCGACTTCGGAGGCGAGACGGGAGGCGCCGACGCCCGGGGCGCCGGTCAGGAAGACCACTGACCCGCCGCCCGTGGCAGCCCGGTCGAGCACCATGCGGATGTCGAGCCGTTCGTGCTCGCGGTCGACGAACCCATCGTTGGAGGTGAGCACCCTCGGCAATTCCTTCACCTCGCCCGGAGTCACCTGGTGCAGCCGCCAGCGATCAGGGAATCCTTTCAGCTTGTAGCGCCCGCGGAAATCGAATTTCATCTCAGTGATCGGGCCTACCAGCTGACGGACGATCTCCGAGACGAGAATCTCGCCGCCTTTCGCCTTGCCCGCGACGCGTGCCGCAACGTTGACGGCGGCGCCGAAGATGTCGCCGGCTTCCTCGACCACCTCGCCTGTGTTGAGGCCGATGCGAATGCGCAGCTTGCGTTCGGGGTTCTGCTTGCTGTAGTCGGCGATCGCCTGCTGGATGTCGAGAGCGCATTCGACGCCGTGGCGCGCGGAGCCGAAGCTGATCATGTACCCGTCGCCCAGACCCTTGATCCTCCGACCGGCGTGCTGGCCGACCTTCTCGTCGATGATCGTCTCGTAGGCCTTCATGATCTCGTGCGAGGCGGTGAAGCCTCGCGTCGAGAGCAGCCGCGTCGACTCTTCGACGTCGGTGAACATGATGGTGACGGTGCCTTCGGTCTGGCCGACCGCGAGGCTGCCGATGATGGTCTCCGCGGTCAGCGGCGCGGCTGCGTTGATCGGCTGGCCGAGTCCTTCGGCGATCTCGCGCAGCAGCCCCTGCGAGGCGCGGAACCCGGCCTCGCCCTGCGGGTAGCGGACCGTCTGCAGAAGACCCGCTTCGCCGGCCAGGCGCAGCTCGCGTCCTGCCGAGTCCTTGCTGATCTTGTTGTCTCTCGCGTAGTCGCTCGCCTTGAGCTCCGCCCCTTCGAACGCCTCGGTGAGCGCGTTGGCCAGGCGCAAGCTGAGCCCGCGTCGCGTGATGATGCTTTCGATCACAGCCTGGATCCGGCGCGATGCGCCGGCCGGCCCCGGAGCGCCTTCGTTCGAGCGAATCGTCGGCAGCATGCCGCCAAACCCGCTCGACGCCGCGGCAAGCTGGCCGAGCGCGGTGGTGGCGCGAGCCATGGCGGTGGCCGCCTCCAGCGCCTGGCCGGCGTGGAGGTCTTGCTGCGGGGTGTAGTAGGCCTGTGGCGGCGTGGGCGCGTTCCCGGCGTAGGCGGGCGGCGCCTGGGTGGGGTAGACGACCGGCGCCACGGGTGCGGGAGCTGGATACGCGGCCGGGACCTGTTGCGGGGGCGCGCTCGGCGCGGTGGGAGCGTGCTCGGCCGGCGGCGGTGCCGCCGCCTGCAGGTCGGCGACCGCCGAGCGGGCTGCGTCGATCAGCTTGCGCATCTCCTCCTGCATCTCAGGCGTCTGGGCCGGGGGCGCCGGCTCGGCCTGCGCCGGGCCTCCGCTCGTGGGGCGGGACGCGGGTCGCTCCGAGCTGAACGGCACGACCACGACCGTCCGGCGCTCGATGTTGTCGCTCCGGCCCTGGCCCGACATGAGCGGATCTTTGACGACGGGCATCATGCTGTCCGACCCGGCCGGGACGTAGCGCGACTTCACCGGGTCGAACAGGTCCTGGTTGACCTGCACCCCGTAGAAGGCGGCCTTGTCGAGCGCGGTCGGCACGTAGCCGGTGGCGTTGTACTCCAGCCTCAAGTCGGAGCCCATGCCGAGCAGGAAGATGTCGCGCAGGATCGGGCCGTTCGAGTCGTAGCCGACCACCTCGGCGATCTGCGCGACCTTCCGCCGGCCGTCGGGCATGCGCGCCTGGTGCACGATCAGGTTGACCGCGGAGGCGATCTGCGCCCGCACCGCCTCGAACGGGATGTCGATCGAGGCCATCATCACCATCGTCTCCAGGCGCGAGAGCGCGTCGCGCGCCGAGTTGGAGTGGATGGTCGACATCGATCCGTCGTGGCCGGTGTTCATCGCCTGAAGCATGTCCAGCGCCTCGGCGCCGCGGACCTCACCGACCAGGATGCGGTCGGGACGCATTCGCAGGCTGTTGCGAAGCAGTTGCCGGATGGTGAGCTCGCCCTTGCCTTCCACGTTGGGTGGACGGTGCTCGAGCGCGATGACGTGCGGGTGATCGATCTGCAGCTCGGCTGCGTCCTCGATGGTGATCACGCGCTGGTTGTGCGGGATGAAGCGAGCCACGACGTTGAGGGTCGTGGTCTTGCCGGAACCGGTACCGCCGGAGACCAGGATGTTCATGCGCCCCAGCACCGCCGCCTGGAGGAACTCCGCCATGGCGGGGCTGAGGCTTCCCTCGTGCTTCAGGTCCTCCATGCCCAGGACGGCGTCCTTGAATTTGCGGATCGTGAGCGCCGGACCGTGAATCGCAGCGGGACGGATGATGGCGTTGACACGGCTGCCGTCCGGAAGGCGTGCGTCCACCATCGGGTTGAGACCGTCGATGTGGCGGCCGGTCGTCGCCACCATACGGCGAATCGTCTCCAGCAGCTGGTTCTCGTCCTCGAACCGGACGTCGGCCTTGGTCAGGACGCCGCGCCGCTCGATGTAGATCTCGTCCGGGCTGTTGACCATGATCTCGCTCACCGACCGGTCGTGCAGCAGGCTGTCCAGGGGGCCGTAGCCGACCGCTTTGCGCAGGATGATGTCGGCGAGCGCTGACTTCTCCTGACTGTTGAGGACGATGCTTTCCTCGAGCAGGAAGCGGTCGAGGTGGGTGCGCACGGCTCGCGAGAAGGCCAGCGTGTCGCCGGTCGTGAGGCCGACGTCGCGGATCATGGCGAGGCGGTCGCGAAAATCGTTCGCGAGCTTGTTCAGGTCCCTGCCCTGCCTCGCCGCCGCTTCGAGCACGTCGGAGCGCCGCCGTTGCGGGTGAGCAGTGGACGCGGCCGTGGCTGTCCACATGTCGACGAACTGCATCTCGAGGAGGGAGGGCGATGCCGCGACCGCAGGGATCACGCGCTGGATCTCAGCCAGCCGGATCTTGATGGCGATGCTGTCTCCGACAGGCTGCGCGCCCTGCTCGATGTAGGCCGCGATCCACTCGCCGTCGCGAAAAGGGCCGGGTCGTCGGCCGAACCGAACACTACGTACTTGATATCGCGGGCGGGCACGAAGCGCGCCCGATCTGGATCGGAAAGCGAGTAGACGGGAAAGCCCGCGGTCGTGATCGTGCGCGAGTCCGATTCGCCGTCCTCCAGCCCCCCGTCCAACCGATGGATGACCACCTTGATGCGCGGCGGTCGCTCGGCCGCGTCTTCAGGCGGTCCGGCGATGGCCTCGATCGTGACGTCGCTCATGAGCTGAATCGCTCCGGTGGCCGGCGGCGGTCAAGCACCCACTTCGAGCCCGGCATCCGCTTCGCCACGCCCTTCACCTCGGATGCGCGAGCGGCCACGGCGGCGGCGCTGCTGTAGCTGCCCGGCTCGGCGATGACGATGCCGATCGACACCGACACGAGCGGGGTGCGCAGCATGCTGCCGTTGCGCTCCTCCGACTCGATCCATCCGCGATCGCGGTCGATCGGGTCGTAGAGCGCGACGATCGCCTGGTCGAAACGCTTCGTGATCTCCGTCGCGAGGGTCTCGGCAATGCTTGGCTCAGTCAGGATCACGAAGTCATCGCCTCCCACGTGGCCCGCGAAGTGGTGGTCGGAATCGTTTTCCTCCAGGACCTCGAGGATGATCGTGGCAAGCGTCTTGATCACGTCGTCGCCGCGCAGAAACCCGTAGTGGTCGTTGTAGCTCTTGAACGAATCGATGTCGGGATACAGCACCGCGAATCGCTCGTGCTGGGCGAGCCTGCGTGTGATCTCCCGAAGGATGTCGCTGTTGCCGCTCATGCCGGTGAGCGGGCTCAGTCCACGCGTCGTGGTGGAGCGCGACATCACCGCGCGCAGCCGTGCTACCAGCTCCTCGGGGATGAACGGCTTCGTCACATAGTCGTCCGCGCCGGAAAGAAGGTGCTCGACCTTGTCCTTCAGAGAGTCCCGCACGGTCAGAAACACGACAGGGATGAGACGTGTCCGAAAGTCGTCGCGGAGCTCCGACATGACATGGTCGCCGGTCACGTCCCCGATCATGAGGTCGAGCAGGATGATGTCCGGGCGCCACTCGACGGCCGCATTGTGCGCCGCCTGTCCGTCATTGACGGTGATGCACTCAAAGCCCGCGCGCTCGAGCACCCGCTTGACCAGGCGCAGCACCTGCTCGTCGTCATCGACCACCAGAGCGATGTCGCGATGGACCAGCGCGGAGTGCGGCCGCTCGGGTCCCGCGCCCACTCGTCGGGTGACCGTCACGCGGGGGGCCTTCCGGTACGCGACAGCTTCTCAGTCAACACGATGGCTCGCTCGGCCGCCGCCTTGACCTCGGCAATGTCAGCGCGAATCGCTTCCGGGTCATTGAGCTCTTCGCCGATTAGCTCGCTGTAGTTCACGATCACCGCGAGCAGGTTGCGAAAGTCGTGAATGAGCACACGACGATCATCGAGGTGCTCGCCATCTTGGTTCACAGCCGTTTCACCAGCCGCCACCGATTGACTTCTCCATCGCGTCGATAACCGAGCTCGTCGAGCAGCGAGCGCGCCATGGCCAGGCCGCGACCCTGCTCGCTGTCATGCGCGGGCATCTCGCGAGCCAGGTGTTCGTGAACCGGGGCGCCGGAATCGGTGAGCGAGGCCTCGACCACGCCGCCATCAAAGCGAAGGACGTAGTCGACGGGCTCTTCGGTTCCCCGCGGACGGCCATGGGTGAGCACGTTGCTGCCGATCTCGCCGAGTGCCGTCTCGAAGAGCATGAGCGGCCGGTCGTCCTGCGTGCGGCCGGTCGCGCGGCGAAGGCGCTCGATCGACAGGCTTAGAAGCCAGTGAGAGCTTCCTCGACGGTCGCGTAATAGGGAAACACCCGGTCGAGGGTGGTGAGCTCCAGCACCACTCGCACCTGCTGGTTGGGGGCGGCCAGTCGTAGGGCGCCTTCGCTGCCTCGGATCTGCTTCAGGGCCGAGATCACCGAGCCCAGCCCGGTGGAGTCGACGAAGCTGACGCCCTCCATGTCGATGACCACTCTGGGCGGACCGTTCTTGACCACCTCGGTGATCGCATCTTTCAGGGCTGGCGCGCCTGCGACGTCGAGGCGACCGGTGGGAGCGACCACGGTGATGCCCCCCTCCGTCTGGCGAGTCTGGACGTCGAGAGCCACAGCCGGAAGAGCATATGGCAGAAAGCGAGGACTTTAGCCTCTCTACACTGCATGGCCGTGGCCGGCCCTGAAGGCACCGAACGAGTCCTGGTCGTCGACGACGACGAGCCGCTCGCGCGGGTGATGGCGAGGACCCTGCGGAGCCGCGGCTTCGAGTGCGATGTTGCCTTGAGCGCTGCCGAGGCTCGGGGCTTGTTCGAGACGAAGGATTACGCGGTGGTCCTGCTCGATGTCCGCCTCCCGGACGAGTCGGGCTACGGCTTGCTGGAGGAGCTTCGTTCGACCCGGCCGGACACCGCTGTGGTCATGATCTCGGGTGTCGACGACGCCGAGCTCGGCAAGGCCGCGCTCGAGCACGGGGCGTTCGCGTACCACGTCAAGCCCGTCGGCGCCACCCAGCTCTACCTTCTTGTTGTCAACAACCTCCGCCGCCGCAGCCTGGAGCTGGACAATCGGGCCAACCTCGACCGGCTCGAGGGCCTGGTCGCCGAGCGCATGGAACAGATGCGACGCGCCGCTGAGCTTCAAGCCGGCATGCTGCCGGCTTCGCCCTTCAAGGAGCGTGGGTTCGAGGTCGCCGCTCACCTCACCGCGGCGCGCGAGATCAGCGGCGACTTTTATGACTGGTATCGCGCGGGAGACGAGCGGATCGCGGTGACCCTGGGCGATGTGATGGGCAAGGGCCTGCCGGCGTCTCTGATGATGGCCACGGCCCGCGCCGCGCTGCGCGGCGTGTCGGGCGTCGCGCCGCTCGAGGCCGGCATCAAGCAGGCCGCGGACGTCATGTCTGCCGCGCTGGAAGTGAACCACGCATACGTGACGGTCTTCCACTGCACCTTCGACCCCCGAACGGGGCAGCTCGACTACGTCGATGCGGGCCATGGCCACGCGCGGCTGCTTCGCGGAGCGAAGGGCCAGGAGCTGCTTGTGCATCGCAGCGCTCCCATCGGCATCTTTCCCGACACGCAGTTCGTCGCGGGGAGGGTGTCGCTCGAGCCGGGCGACTCGCTGGTCGTGTTCTCCGATGGGCTGCTTGACCTGCGGCCGGACCTGGCGACGAAGGAGGTCCAGCTTCCCTACGAAGCGCGGCGTGCGGGCACCGCGCAGGAGATGGTCGACATCCTCGCCCACGGCGCGCGCGACAAGGACCTGTTCGACGACGTGACGGTGCTCGCCCTGAGGCGGGTTTAGGGGGACGATCGGCGGCTGCGGAGAGTCCGGACTAACCGAGGTGCCCACCCTTCCCCTTCCTTAAACCGCCTCTTTGGTTGCCAGCCACCTCTCCAACACCGCCGCCACCACGTGCAGCTTCACTGGCTTGGAGATGTGGTCGTCCATTCCCGCGGCGAGGCACCGATCCCGTTCCCCCGCCACGATGTCCGCGGTCATTGCGATGATCGGCATGCGCCTGCCGCCCCGCTCGTTGTGCCGGATCTGCCGGCTCGCCTCGTACCCATCCATCTCGGGCATCTGGCAGTCCATCAGCACCGCGTCGTAGTGCCCCCTGCCCAGCATGCTCACCGCATCCGCCCCCGTCGCCGCAACCTCGCCGCGATAACCGAGGCGCTCGATCATCCGCAGCGCAACCTTCTGGTTCGCGGCGTTGTCATCGACCACGAGAATGCGAGCGCCGCGACCGTTTGGAGCGAGGGCATGAGGTTCGCCGTCAACCTCAGGGCCGCGCGCCGCAAGCACGGTTTGCAGCATGTCGTAGAGGTGGGACGGGCGCACCGGCTTGACGATCTCGACGTCGACCCCTGGAATCACGGCGTCGGAATGCCCCGCCGATGTGAGAAGGATCACCGCGAGGTCACGCATCCGTTCATCACTGCGCATAGTCGCCGCGACGGCCGCCCCATCCATCTCGGGCATCATCAGGTCGACGATCGCGACCTCGAACGGGTCCTCGCCTGTCATGGCGTGGCTCACGTCGCGCAGCGCCTCACGACCCGATTCGAAGCTTTGCCCGCGCATGCCCCACGAGTGGACGTATCGCTCGAGGATCGTGCGATTGGTCCGGTTCCTTGGCCTTCTCGCTCTCAACGCCGATCTCGCCGCCCATCAGCTGAGCGAGCATCCGGGCGATGGCCAGCCCTAGACCCGTGCCCCCGTGGCGCCGCGTGGTCGAGCTGTCGAGCTGCGAGTAGACGGCGAAGATTCGCCCGGCCTCCTCCCTGGTCAGGCCGATGCCCGTGTCGCGGACGTCGAACTCGACCGCGATCCCGGGTCCCTTTGTCGCGTGCGCTCGTGCGCGCACCACGACCTCCCCCGAATCGGTGAACTTCACCGCGTTCCCGATCAAGTTGATCAACACCTGACGCAGGCGCCCAGGGTCTCCGAGGACGAGGTCGGGCACCTCCGGCTCCGCGTCGAGGACGAGCTCGATGCCTTTGTTGACGGCCGCCTCGGCGAACAGCTCGACCGCCTCCTCCACCACGTACCGCGGGCTGAACTCGAGCGTTTCGAGCCGCACCCGGCCCGCCTCGATTCGCGAGAAGTCGAGGATGTCATTGATGATCTCGAGCAGAGCGTCACCAGACGCGCGAATAGTCTCTGCGTACTCCCGCTGCTCCGGGCTCAGCTCCGTGTCCATCAAAAGGCCCGTCATGCCGATGACGCCGCTGAGCGGTGTCCGGATCTCGTGGCTCATCGTGGCGAGGAACTCGGACTTGAGGCGTGTCAGCTCCTGAAGGTCCTGGTTGCGCTGCGACAGGTCGGACAACAGCACCGACTTCTCGAGCTCGGCCTTCATGGCAACCTGCCGGTTCTGCTCCAGCTGGGCGACCACGCGCCGGACCAGGATTCCAAACACGACGAGTGATAGGGCCTCGAGCACTGCGGCGGCGGGGTCGCCTGAGGCCGGGTTGAAGAACGTGACCAGGATGAGGTCGGCAATCGCAAGCACCGCTCCGACCGCGAACTCGATCGTCGTGTAGTAGAGGGCGAGAAAGATCAGCGGCAGCAGGACGAACGGGAAAGACCGCACGATGCTGAGCCCGAACTGGATCTCGAGCGCGAAGGCCACCGCGAGGCCGCCGATTGGGGAAACAGCGTGCAGGTAACGCGGAATTCGCTCCCAGGGCAACACGACGAGCGCGCTGCCGAGCACCGTGATCACGACCGAAGCGACGACCCCGAAAACGGTGCCGTCGGCCCACAGCGGATAGAGGGCCAGGACGAACCCGCCGACGACCGGGATCGCCGTGACGAATCGGCTGCGTGCCGGCGTGTCGATCTCCGCGAGAGGGATAAGTACGAGCGCGACGCCGACGGCCATCGCGCCGGCCAGGGCGAGCGAGGTGGTGACCGCGGCAAAGCCGTGGAGGCTGACCAGGCCGACGATCGCGAGCCCGAGGAACGGGTAGACGCGGCGGCTCAGTCCGTCGGCCTGAAGAGGGGTGCTGGGATGACTCAATCTCGGCGGCCGGGCCGAAGCTTACACAACGTAGCCCCCGTTGCTGCATTCAGCCGAATCCCCCTCACCCCAGCCCTGCGGTCCCCCTCGGGGAGAGGTGCCTTTGCAACTTTTTTAAGGAGGCTGAAGCGTCACCTTCCGTCGATACACTTTGTCGCCTGCGCACCTTCCAACCCGCCAGGGGGGGCGAGGCATCAGGGGTGTCATCAGGGGTCGGTCCGGGGTCAGCTTCATGGACACGCCTCCTGGTGCGCCGTGGCACGCCTTTCGCCGCCCTCGCCGCGATCTTCGCCGTGCAGGCCTTGGCCGACGCGCAGCCCGTGGTCGCGTTCCCGCTCTACCTCGCCGTGGTCCTGCTCGTGTCACTCCAGCAGAACCGCGCCGAATCGATTGCGGTCGCGGTGGTGGCCGCGATGGCGGTGTTGTTTCGGCCTCTCGCGACCACCGGCCAGGCCTCAGAAGTCGCGGGCACCGTCCTGTTGGCGGCCGTGCTGCTGGGCATCGCAATCACGATGAACGTGCTGAGCAGGAACTCGCGCGAAAGCGCCGCCGGCGTACAGCGCCGCCTGGCTGAGCTCGCCGCCGTCGAGCGGCGCCTCCGGGCGACTTTGGATTCGGCCGATGTGGGGCTCGGGCTGGCTGACCTCGACGGCAGATGGATCCAGGCCAACACACCGCTCGCCGCCATCCTCGGACGCACCAGCGATGACCTCGTGCAGACCACGCTGGCCGATGTAACGACGGACAGGGATCGCGCCGCGGTCGCAGGGGCGCTCGGCCTGCTGCGCAACGGCGATCTCGTGCGCTGGGAGGCGGAGCTCAGCCAGGCGCGGCCCGATGGCACGCAGGTGCCGGTCGACATTCTGATCGTCAAGCTCCCGAACACTGCCGCCGGCGAACCGGTCCTGCTCGTGCAGGAGCGCGACAACTCCGCGCGAAAACGGACCGAGGCGCTCCGGGACTGCGCCGCGGCGATCCGACAGGTCATCGTCACCATCGGCTCAGCGGAGCAGGCCATGCCGCAGATCCTTGCGTCGTTGTGCAATTACCTCGAGGCCAGCGTCGCCATCTACTGGGCGGTCGACTCCGATCGCCAGGCCATGCGCGTGCGCCACGCTTCGACCGCGTCGGGCGCGGTCGGGGAGAGCTTCGCGCACGCCAGCCGCGGTCGGACCGCCGCGAGCGGCGTCGGGCTCGTTGGCCGCGTTTGGCAGGCGGGAGTGGTGGCGGCCGAAGAGGACATCGAGCGGGCCGCCGACTACGACCGGCAGGCCGCGGCGGGTTCAGCAGGACTCCGCTCGGCGCTCGCCTTCCCGGTGGTCGATGCCGGCGAGGTGATCGGCGTCATCGAGCTGATGGCGGACCGCGTGCGGAGCCCCCGGGACGAGGAGGTGACCATGCTCGCCGGCACCGGCGTCGAGATCGGGCAGTTCACCCGCCGCTCCGAGACGTCTCAGACGCTCCGCCGGAGCGAAGCCGACCACCGCGCGATCTTCGAGCGCTCGCCCATCGGCATCGCCCGGATCAGCAGCGACGGCGAGATGCTCGAGGCCAACCCTTCGCTCCTCCACATGCTCGAACACGACGCTGAAACGATGCGCGCCACCGTTTGGCCGGACCTGATGCGCGCCTACGACCAGGCCGCGTTGCGCCAGCGCAAAGCGACATTTCTGGCCGGCATCACTGACGGCAGCAGCGTCCAGGTGCGCGCCGGCACCGGGGCAGGCAACTGGTTGTGGCTGCAGCTGACCGCGACCTCGATCCCAGACTCGAGCGGCCGGCCGGAGCACGTCCTTCTGATGGTCGAAGACGTCACCGCCGTGCGCGAGACCTCCGACAAGCTGGCCGAGTCGCTGGAGGCGCAGCGCGAGGCCAACGCCAACCTCGAGAAGATCGATCACACCAAGAGCGAGTTCCTCAGCATCGTGAGCCACGAGTTCAGGACCGCCCTCACCGGCATCCAGGGTTTCAGCGAGCTGATCCGGGACGGTGGGCTCGAGGTGGATGAGGTCCGCGCCTACGGAGGCTACATATTCAACGACGCGGACCGGGTGAACCGCCTCATTGGCGACATGCTCGACCTCGACCGGATGGAGTCAGGCCGCATGACGATGCGGACGGCCGACGTCGACGTCAATGACATCCTCATGCAGCCGATCGCCCGCGCCACCTCGTCGGCCGTCACCGTCGAGTTCAAATCTGACCTCGACCCGCGACTGCCCATCGTCGCCGGCGACCGCGACCGGTTGATCCAGGTGGTCAGCAACCTCGTCAACAACGCCGTCAAGTACTCACCCGACGGCGGCACGGTCACCCTGACGAGCCGAGCCGAGGGACATTACGCCCTGGTCAGCGTGACCGACACCGGCATCGGCATCCCACCGGAAGACATTGGCCACGTGTTCGAGCGCTTCCGCCGGGTGCGCAGCGGCATCGCGCAGTCGATTCCCGGGACTGGGCTCGGCCTCACGATCGTTAAGCAGATCGTGGAGATGCACGGAGGCAAGATCTGGGTGGAAAGCGCGCTGGGCCACGGCTCGTCGTTCCACTTCACGGTCCCCCTGAGCCCCGAAGGCGCCAACGCCCAGCAGCTCCGGCATGGCTGAGGCAATCAACGGTGCAAGTTTCAGGGTGCTCGTGGCGGACGACAACGAGGTCGCCCAACGCCTCTGCAAGCGCGTCCTGGAGAAGGCGGGCTATCCCGTGCTGATCGCCGCCGACGGACTGCAGGCGGTCGACATCGCCTTGAGAGAGCGCCCCGAGATGATCTTGATGGACGTGGCGATGCCGGGCATCGACGGGCTGGAGGCGATGCGGCGGATCAAGACCGAGATCCCGACCATGCCCATCGTGATCGCCAGCGCGCATTCGATGTCGAGCGACCGTGAGCGATTCCTGGCCGCCGGCGCCGACAACGTGCTCAGCAAACCGTTCCGGCTGGCGGACCTGATCTCCATCGTCGAGCAGCTGGCGAGGGCGAGGTGAAAGACCTCACCGGCACTCGACTCGCCCAGTACGAGATCCTCGAACGCCTGGGCGGCGGCGGGATGGCGGTTGTCTACCGCGCGGTCCAGCAGCCGCTCGAAGCGCTTCGAGACCGAGGCCAAGACGCTGGCCAAGCTCGACCATCCCAACATCCTGCCGATCTACGACTTCGAGGTGATCGACGGCAACGCGTTCCTGACCATGCCGCTGATCCGAGGCGGCACGCTGCGCGACATTCTCAACCGAGGTCCGCTCGACGCGCTCACCACATGGCGATACCTGCGTGAGATCGGCGATGGGCTGCAGCACGCGCACGACGCCGGCATCGTCCATCGCGACCTCAAGCCGACCAACGTTCTCATCCACACGGACGGCCGGGCGATGCTGGCCGACTTCGGGCTCGCTCGGGGAGCGGGCCAGCCGACCCACCTCACCACGATCGGCCTTGCCATCGGCACCCCGGGCTATATGGCGCCGGAGCAGGTGATGGGCCACGACGTCGACAAGCGCGCCGACATCTATGCGATGGGTGTCTTGACGTTCGAGATGCTTACCGGCCGGCTGCCCTACATCGGCTCCAACCGGATGGAGGTCGCGTACGCGACTGTGAACGCGGAGATTCCGTCGGCGGTGAAGATCAATCCCAACCTGCCCGACGAGCTCGACCAATTGCTGCAGAGAGTGCTGGCCAAGCTTCCCGAGAAGCGTCCGCAGACGGTGCGCGACCTGCTGGCACAGATGGCGCGGCTGCCGCAACGCAGGACATCGCCGCCGGGCGTGGCCGCGACAGCTTCCGTGGTGTCTGCCGGCCCGGCCGGGGGCGTTGCGGTGCTGCCCCGCCCGGCGATCGGGTCGAACGGCCCCGACACCACGTCGATGAAGGCGATGGCATCATCTCCACCGGCGCCGCCGCCCGCGATCCTCCACGGGTCGCCGCCGCCGACGCCAACCGCGGCGGGTTATTCGACGATCCGCACGCTCGAGCTGATGGGGGTGCGGCCCGCGAGGGCGCGAGGCCGGTTCATCCTCAACTCCTACTTCAGCAACTTCGTTCATGTCGCGCGGGACGTAACCGGCGACAGGTGGCCGGAGGTCGCCTATGCGTCGGGGCTCGTGCAGTACATCGAGCAGGACGCGGCGCGCGACGACCAGCTGGCGTCACCGGTGGAGTCGCTGAGCCGGCTGAACGAAGCGTTCGAGACGATCTACGGTCCCGAGTCCGAGGACATGATCCGTGCCTGGGGCCGGCGCGCAACCGAGCGCTGGCTGGCCGAGGGCAGGCACGGCCTGGGCGGGGCGAGGCGCTTTGTCCCCGGGCGCCAGCGCAAGCTCGCGGGCGTGGTCAAGAACTTCAGCGATGCGATGGACAACGTCCGAGGCGAACACACTCACGCGTGGCTGCAGGTCGACGAGCACCAGTTCTGGCTGGTCCACTTTTCCAACATGTTCTCGTTGGGCCGGATCAAAACGGTGAAGTCCTGCTACGTCTGGACGTCCTCGATCGAGACGATCTTGCGCTGGGCGGGGTTGGCCAACGACTGGTACGTAGAAGAGGTGGAGTGCGGATCCGTGACAGGCACCTTCGACTGCGCCTTCGCAATCCGCTCCGCGGAACAGTAACCGCCTCCAGCCGCGGTTCGAATTTCGCCTCGCTGACGCCAGACGTGCGAAACGCTGGCAATGGAAGCGCACCGCTGGCGTCAGACGTGCGGAATCCAGGGGATAGGAGCGTCGGGTTCCCTCTCATATTTCTAAATGGGGAAGGCCCTCCACCGGGGGGCAGAGGACCTTCAGAAAGGAGGGAGGGTTAGCTCAAGGCGCCAAAATCAGCGCCAAAATCCATGTTACCCCCAACCGCTCCTGCGCGCGCGGGGACTTGCCCCTCTCTTACATTCTCTGTGTGGGCCGATTTGCGATCGATGTGACCGCCTGCTGGCGGCCCCAGCGGGTGGGCATGCTGACCGTCGCCGTCGAGCTCTCCAGGGCCCTGGTCGCCGCGGGCCGTTCCGATCGCTTCGTCTTGCTCTGCAGCCGGGAGCGGCCGGCGTCCCTCCAGGACTCCGACTGCGAGGCGGTGCTGGCGCCCTACCGGCATGAGCTGGTCCTGAAATCCCGATGGCTGCCCGCCGTCGAGCCCGAGCTCGAGTGCGACGCCATCCTTTACCCGTACTGGCCCAGCCCGCCCTTCCGCCACCCGGGCGCGCCGCCGGCCGCGATCTTCGTCCACGACCTGGCGTTCCGCCTGCGCCCGTCCGAGGTGCCGTGGCAGCAGCGCCTCTATTTCCGTGCGGTCCTGCCCCGAGCGCTGCACGATGCCGCCGCCGTACTGGTTCCTTCCGAGTCGACCCGGCGCGACCTGCTGCATCTCTACCACCTTCCCGGGCTCGAGCAGAAGGTGCAGGTGATCCCCGAAGGACTACCCCCGGAGGTCGCGGCGGGAACGCTGCCTGAAGGCGTCGAGCCCGGATTCGTCCTGGCGGTCGGGACCGTCGAGCCGCGCAAGAACTACCCGCGACTTCTCGCCGCCTATCGTCAGCTGCGCGGCCGCCATGGAGCGCTGCCCTTCATCATCAACGGGCGCCCCGGGGTGCCGCAGCTCGTCATCGCGGGGCGGCCCGGATGGGCGTACGGAGACACGGTGCAGCGCATCGCGGCGGAGCCCGGTGTCCGCTATCTCGGTCACGTCGACGAGCCCACGCTCGCGGCGCTTTATCAGTCCGCGTCGGTCCTTGCGTTTCCGTCCCTCTACGAGGGATTCGGTCTGCCTTTGCTCGAGGCCATGGCGCGGGGGGTGCCGGCGGTGGTCGGTGCGGCGGGTGCGCTGCCCGAGCTGGCGCTTGGCGCGGCGATCTCCGTGAATGCGCAAGATCCGAATGACATCGCGGGAGCGCTCGAGCGATTGCTTGCCGATGAGGGGTTGCGCAAAAAACTTGGGGAGGAAGGGATCAGGCGCGCACGCGGTTATACGTGGGCGAATGCCGCGGACCGCACTCTCGACATCCTGCGGCGGATCGGCCACACGGCTGGGGAAAAGGCGGCCTAGTTGAAGGGCGCGATCTCCGTCCGAGCGATGTTGGGTGGTGGAAAGCACGACTACGTCCGCATGGCTCGGCCGCTGCTGCGGTCCTTCGACGCGAACCGCTTCCAGGTGCATGTCGAGGACATGGCGCAATCGCCTGAAGGTAGGCATGCCGTCCTCGTGGCCTCGGATGATCCGGTCACTGCGGCTCATGCCGCCCAGCTTCGCGACTTCGTGCGGAGCGGTGGCGGTCTCGTGCTCCTGCACGGCACGCTTGCCGCGTGGTCGCCGTCAAGCGCCATTCGTGAGCTGGCGGGTTGGGTGCCGAGCGGTCCCGGACCGCTGACCGAGCTCATCGTCAGGCCCGACCCGGATCATCCCGTCACGCAGCGCCTCGATCCGGAGTGGAAGGTTCGAGACGAGCTGTATCTCTCCGAAGGGCCGCCGCTGGACGCAACGGTCTTGCTGCGCACCAGCTGGCGCTACGCCGAGCAGGTTGTCGCATACGAGCGCCCTTACGGCGCGGGTCGGTTCGTCTACCTCGGACTCGGTCACGAGCCATCGACCTACCAGGACCCGAACTTCCACAAGCTCGTCGGACGGCTGCTGATGTTGGCCGCAGGCAGGCAGGCGGCCGAGCCAGTCGGTGTTGGGCTGGTCGGGTACGGTGCCATCGGCCGCGAGCACGCGACGTCGATCACGGCGACCAGCGGATTGCGACTGGCCGGCGTCTGCGACCTGTCGGTCGAGCGCCGTGCGGCGGCGGCGCGCGACTGGTCGGTTCGCGTGCACGCGCATCAGGACGAGATGCTCATGGATCCCGAGGTCGGGCTGGTCGCCGTCGGCACGCCGCCGAGCGCCCACGCCGATCCTGTCCTCGCGGCGCTCAAAGCGGGCAAGCACGTGGTGTGCGAGAAGCCGTTCGGCCTGCACGTCGAAGAGGTCGACCGAATGATCGACGCCGCAGCCTCGCGAGGGCTTGTGCTCACGGTGTTTCAGAGCCGGCGCTGGGACCCCGATTATCTCGCCATGCGCGACGTTGCGCGGTCGGGGCGGATCGGCGAGCCCTTCTATCTAGAGTCGTTCATCGGCGGCCACGACCACCCGTGCGACTTCTGGCACAGCCACGAGCCCATCTCCGGGGGAACCATCTACGACTGGGGCTCGCACTACTTCGACTGGATCCTGCAGCTCTTTCCGGGCGCCGTGCAAACAGTCACCGCGCTTGCCCATAAGCGCGTGTGGCACGACGTGACCAACGCGGACCAGGTGCGCGTCGACCTCACCTTCGCGGGCGGCGCGCAGGCCACCTTCCTTCAATCCGACATCGCAGCCGCACGTAAGCCGAAGTGGTACCTGCTCGGAACACAGGGGGCGGTGGTCGGGGACTGGGTCGACGAACCGGTGCCGTCGGATTTCCCCGCGCGTGTCAAAGTATTTCGTGCGTCCGGCGAAGAGCTGCTGAAACTGGCCCCGCGCGACCAGCACGGCTTCTATCGCAACCTGGCCGACCACCTGGCGTGGGGTGAGCCGCTCGCCGTCAACGCGGAGGATGCGCGCCGCACGGTGGCGGTGATGGAGGCCGCGACCCAATCGATCGCGCGGGGCGGCGTCCAGATCAAGGTCGAGATATAGCCGCCCGGCGGATCGGCTGGGGGATCCTCGGCGCGGCATGGATCGCGGGCAAAGCCGTGCTCCCGGCTATCGACTCCTCGCGCAACGGACGCGTCGTGGCGCTGGCCAGCAGGTCCGCGGAGCGAGCCCGCGCGATGCTCGGCCCACATCGCGATGCGCGGCTGTGCGATTCGTACGAACAGCTGATCGAGCAGCGCGAGGTGGACGCCGTCTACATCCCGCTCGTCAACAACCTGCACCTGGAATGGACCTTGCGGGCGCTCGCGGCCGGCAAGCACGTGCTCTGCGAGAAGCCTCTCGGGATGAACGCCGTCGAAGCAGGGGAGATGGCGGCCGCGGCTGACCGCGCCGGGAGGCGGCTCATGGAAGCCTTCATGTATCGGTTCGATCCACGCACTCGAGACTTCGTCGCGGGGCTTCACGATCCGCTCCACGTGCACGCGTCATTTGGGTTTCATCTCCAGGCATCGCAGGACTACCGTCTCCAGGCGTCGCTTGGTGGAGGCGCCCTGCTCGACGTCGGCTGTTATGTGGCCAGCGTCGCGCGCTGGATCATGGGCGAGCCAGTCGGCGTGATGGCTGCAGCGCGTATGCAGGGCGGAATCGACATGACAACGAGCGCGCTGCTCGTGTTCGACGGCGGCCGGACGGCTTCGCTCTGGTGCAGCTTCGAGTCGCCGGAGGAGCAGGAGGTGGCCGTCATCGCCCGCGACGCGGTGCACCGTCTCGGACGGCCTTTCAATCGGCTCGATGATCCGATCGAACCCTACCGCTTGATGGTCGAGTCGTTCGCAGACGGCGTGCTGAGCGACCGGCCCCTGGCCATCCCCCTCGCCGAATCGATCGCCAACATGAAAACGCTCGACCGGATTCGCGACGCGGCTAGCTTTTGATCAGCTCCTGAAAGCGTGGGTCGTCGCGGAGCGACTCCAGGTCGGGGTCCTCGGCGGCTGCCTCCCTGATCTCGGGGCGCACCGTCAAGACCTCCTCGAGCAGCGTGAGTGCATCATCTTTGCGCCCCTGTCGTGACCGTGCACATGCCAGGTTGTACCGCGCCGTGGTCATGATCATCGAGGGCGCGCCGGCTTCCTGCATGTCGGCGAACATGTCCTCGAACAGCTGGTTGGCGCGATCCTGCTCGCCGTTCTCGCGGAGGTACTCGAACATGTGAACCCGCGGATGCAGGTAACTGTTGCGAAGCACGGCTTCGGTGGTGTCCTTGAAGCCGGACCACTGAAACGGGGTCTCGCCGAGATGGCCGTACAGCTCGATGATCTCGCCCAGCAGGTGGTCCGACCTCGCCGCCGCGTCGGCTAGCGGCGTTCCGATTCCATTGGGCAGCTCCGCGTCATTCACCTCGTCGTCGTCCCCCGGCGGTGGCGCAGGAACGCGGCCTTCGCTTAGGTCGGTGAGCGCGTTCCGCATGCGCTCCCTCCACATCCCCACGTGAAACATCAGAAGTGCGGCGGGCCAACCCCTGGGGGCTGACTCGTTCTCGCGCGCCAGCTCGGCGAACTCCCGCTCCGCCTTGCGCTCGGCTTCGAGCGCCTGGCGAATCGCGCCGGCGTCAGGCAGGGGTCATGTCCACGGTCTGAGTGCCCTTGAACGTGATCGGTCCGGTCAGTCCTGGCGAAGCAGCCCCGGCGGCCATGTTCAACGTCATCGTGGCGTCGAGGGTGCCGGTGGAGTGCGACTTGATGACCCGGCGCGCCCCGGCGTCTATCCAGGAGGTCACATCGGAGACCGAGGTCCCGGTCATCGTCATGCCCTGCAATCCAGCCGCGGCGCCGGTGGGTGGGATCAGCGGCGTCCCGGGGCTCCCGGCGAGGGACGACAGGTCGATGGTGAGGTTGAAGCTTGTGTTGATCTTGCTCTCCACCACGGCCGCGTCCACGCTGCCGACCTTCTCGTCGCGGAGGTACTTGTTGGCGGTCGTAACCTTGCTCGAGCCGGAGCCCAACGGGTTCGCCTGGTCGTAGCTCTTCGACCATGTGTCGCCGGGTTTGACGGGCTTATCAGGAAGGATTGCCGACACGAGGCCACCTTCGGACCCGGTCATGCCGGGCAGCGAGCTGTTGCCGAACGTGCTGCCGTTGATGCTCACGATTCGCCCGTCGGATGCGACCTTCATGTCCACGTTGGTTGTCGTGGTGGTGGTCGTCGTGTTGGTGGTGCCGTTCACGGTCATCTTCATCGACGTGTCGCTCACCGCGACCGAAACGTCGGCCGTGCCGGTCGAGTCGACCGACTTCACAGTCAGGGTTTCCTTGGCGGTGATGTCCATGTCCAGCGGAATCGACATCCCCTCGGCACCGACCGTGTACTTGAAGGCGGCGTGAAAGTTGTACTTGTAGGTCTCGCCCGCCTTGTAGGCGAGGGAGAGGTTGTGCGCCTGGACCGCTCCAAACGAGCCGCAGCCGGCGACGAGGAAGAACGCGAGCACCGCCAGCCGCCTCACGGCTTCAGCATAGTGCTGGGCTCGGGTTATGCCGCGGTCTTGGGCGCGGTTTCGGATGCCTCCTCAGGCGCAGCCGCGGCCTGCGGCTGGGGAGGCGCCACCGGCACGATCTGGCGGAAGCGCCCGATCGCTTCGTCCCACCTTGCCAGCATCTCCGCGGCCCTGCGGCTTCCCGTGCGCTGCAGGTGCTCCTCGACCAGGGCCCTGAGCTCGTCGGCGTCTTCGGCCGGCACGTCTCGGGCCACCACGCTGTCGACGTTCAGCTGGCGGAACCCGAGTGCATAGGCGACGCCACCGGTCATCCCGGCCCCGGCGTTCCAGCCGACCTGGCCAAGGGCAACCGCAACCCCGCCGGTCATGTACTCGCAGAAGTGGTCGCCTGCGCCTTCGACGACAGCGACCGCTCCCGAGTTGCGCACGCAGAACCGTTCTCCAACCCGGCCGGAGATGAAGAGCTTCCCGCCGGTCGCGCCGTAGCAGATGGTGTTGCCCGCGAGCACCGGATCGTCTCCGCCGTCCCGTGCGAACGGCCTGATCGCGATCACGCCGCCGCCCATTCCCTTGCCGACGTAGTCCTGCGCCTGCCCCTGGAGGCTGAGCTCGACGCCCGAATCGAGAAACGCGCCGAAGCTCTGGCCCGCGCTGCCTCGATACTCGCGATGGTCCCCCGTCACCAGCGAGGCGCCGAGCGTCCGGTGCGAATTGTCGATGTCTCCGCTGGGCGGCGGCGCGTCAGGCGCTTCGCCGTTGCGGCTCCAGGACCGGCGCCTCGGCAGGGCGGAGTCGGTGCGGGCGAGGACGAACGAGAGATCGAGCCTGGCGTCGGGCATCGGCTCGAGCAGATCGACGCGCCCCACCATCTCCTGGAGACTGCGCATGCCCAACATGGCGAGGTGCTCGCGGACCTCACCTGCGATGAAGAACAGGTAGTTGATGACGTGCTCGGGTCGCCCTTCGAATTTCGCGCGCAGGTCATCGCGCTGCGTGGCGATGCCCGTCGGGCAGGTGTTCAGGTGGCACTGCCGGGCCATGTCGCAGCCCAGGGCGACCAGGACGCCGGTGCCGAACCCGAATTCCTCTGCTCCCAATGCGGCGGCGATGACGATGTCACGCCCACTGCGGAGGCCGCCGTCGGTGCGAAGTGTGACGCGCTCGCGCAGCCGGTTGGCGACGAGGACCTGCTGGGCTTCGGCGAGACCAAGCTCCCACGGCGAACCTGCGTTTTTGATCGAAGATAACGGCGACGCTCCGGTGCCCCCATCGTGGCCCGAGATGAGGATGTAATCGGCTCGAGCCTTCGCGACGCCCGCCGCGATGGTGCCGACCCCCGCCTCCGAGACGAGCTTCACCCCAATCCGCGCGTTCGGGTTCACGGTCTTGAGATCGTGGATGAGCTGCGCGAGATCTTCGATCGAATAGATGTCGTGGTGCGGCGGCGGCGAGATGAGCTGCATGCCGGGCTGCGCGTGGCGCAGGCGGGCGATGAGGCTGGTCACCTTGACTCCGGGCAGCTGGCCTCCCTCGCCGGGCTTGGAGCCCTGGGCGATCTTGATCTCGAGCTCCTCCGCGCGCTTGAGGTATCGAGGCGTGACGCCAAAGCGTGCCGAGGCAACCTGTTTGACCTTGTTGTCCCTTCTGATGGGGGAGGGCCCCCCATCCCCCCGACGATATCCATCGGTTTCGTCGTAGGTGTCGGGGTCCTCGCCACCCTCACCGGAGTTCGAGCGAGCCCCGACCTGGTTCATGGCGATTGCGAGCGCCTCGTGCGCCTCGGGCGACAGCGCACCGAGCGACATCGCGGTGCTGACGAATCGCTTGATTATCTCGGTCGCCGGCTCCACCTGGTCGAGCGGAACCGGCTCCGTACAGTCCTTGATCTGGATGAGCTCGCGTAGGGACTGCGGCTCGCCCATGCTCGAGAGGCGGCGCCACTCGCGATACGCCTCTACATCTCCCGTTTGAGCCGCCTTTTGCGCCACCCGCACAGCCAGCGGGTTGTAAGCGTGGTGCTCACCGGCCTTGCGGAAGCGCATGCGGCCGTGATCAGGAGTCGCGCCGGGCCGCGAGCGCGCGAGCTGCTCGAGGTCCGACAGATTCGCGCCGCCGATCCGCGAAGGCACCGCCGGGAAGCACAGCGCCATCACCTCGGCGCCGAGACCGAGCGCCTCCAGCACTTCCGCGCCGCGGTAGCTCGCCACGCAGGAGATGCCCATCTTCGCCATGACCTTGAGCAGCCCCGCCTCGAGCGCTTTGCGATATCTCTGAACAGACTCCTCCCCATTCATGGGGAGGTGGGAAGGCCCGGAGGGGCTGGGATGACCTTGCTCTGCGGTGGCAAAGGCCAGATACGGATGCACCGCGGTGGCGCCGATCGTGATCAGACAGGCGACGTCGTGCACGTCCACCGCGTCACCGGCGATGGCGACGATGTCGGTGGCCATGCGCCGGCCGATGGCGAGGAGATGAGAGTGCACCGCGCCGACCGCCAGGGCCATCGGGATGGGAATTCGTTCCTCCCCACCCTGACCCTGCGGGCCAAGCCTGTCACGGTCGCGCTCCCCGCGCCCATTGATTGCGCCTGCGAGCGGGGAGGGGAAATTTCCTCGCCGGTCACTCAGCGCGATTGCTCCATCAACGTCCTCCGCCTCGCGGCGTAGACGATGCAACGCGTCCTTCAGCGTTTCGTCCGGGGCGTAGGTTGCGTAGAGCACCGTCGCGTCCTGCAGCACGCGCGCCAGTTCGGCCGCGCCGAGCACCGGTGATTCGAGCTCCAACAACTTTCCGTCGGTCGGAACCGCCGGGTGGTGACGTCGCAGCAGCTCGCGGTCGGTGCCGCCTTCCGGCTCCAGCGTGAGGCGCCGGGCGCCGAGCAACGTGCGCAACGACATCACGGCTTTCTCGCGCAGCGGGTCGATCGCTGGATTGGTCACCTGAGCGAATCTCTGGCGCAGGTAACCGTAGACCCTGCGCGGCGTGCGGCCGAGCGGCGCGATGGGGATGTCGTCGCCCATCGAGTAGACGGGCTCGGCGGCCGACTCGGCCATGACCTCGACCACGAACTTCACGTCCTCGAATCCCCACCCGTGAAGCACGTGATGAGCCGGCAGGTCTTCGAGCGGCTCGAGGTCGACGTGGTGGCGTTCGACCGGGACGAGCGCGCGGTCGGCAAGCATCCCGTAGTCGTGCCGTGCTGCAGCGCGCTCCTTGGCGTCCGCATCTCGCAGCAGCGACCCGTCGCGCGTGTCGACCAGCAGCATCTGGCCCGGTCCGAGCTTTCCGCGCTCGACGACGTCTTCGGGAGGCATCGACACGACGCCTGCCTCCGAAGCCGCGGCGACCAGCCCGTCGCGAGTGCGCTGCCAGCGCAGCGGCCTGAGGCCGTTGCGGTCCAGGGCGGCGCCGACGACGATGCCGTCGCTGAACGCAAGCGCGGCGGGCCCGTCCCACGGCTCGAATCGGATTGACTGGTAGCGATAGAAATCGCGCACCGGCGCGGCGAGGTCTCCGCGTCCCTCCCAAGCCTCGGGCACCAGGCTCATCAAGGCCTCGCTCACCTCCCATCCGCGGTGGACGAGCAGCTCGAGCGCATTGTCGAGCGAAGCGGAGTCAGAGCCCTCCGGCCAGATCACACCGCGCAGATCGGGCTCCAGCTCCGGCTCGCGGGCATGCATCCATGCCCGGTTTCCCGTGACGGTGTTGATCTCGCCGTTGTGCGCGAGCATGCGGAACGGTTGGGCCAGACGCCAGTCCGGCATCGTGTTCGTCGAGTAGCGCTGGTGAAAGACGGCGAGGCGGCTTTCACAAGCCTGGTCCTGCAGGTCCAGGTAGAAGTCGGCGAGCAGCGTGCCCGCCATCAGGCCCTTGTACACGAGAGTGCGGCTCGAGCACGACGCGACATACATCCTCACGCCCTGCTCCTCGCCGCCCTTTTCTGCCCGGCGCCGGGCGAGGTACAGCCGGCGCTCCCATTCGTCGGGGTCGAGGTCCGGGTTCTCGATCAGGCCGTGCCAGATCGCGGGCATCGTCTCGCGCGCCCGCGATCCGAGCGTCTCGGGGTCGATGGGGACAGCACGCCAGGCGGAAACCTGCATGCCCGCTCCGGCGACCGCAGCTTCGACGACAGCGCGAGCGCGGTCATCCCACTCGAAGAGTCCGACGACTGCGAGTGGCCCGCCCAGCAGACGGTGCGGGACCTGGATCAGCAGGCCCGCGCCGTCGCCGCTCTTGCCGTCAGCGTCCAGGCCGCCGCGGTGGGCGAGGCGCGCGAGCGCGGTGACGCCGAGCCGGACGGCTTCATGGCCGAGCTCGGGCGCGGCGACAAAACCCATTCCACACGCGGCCCGGCTTTCCGGGAGGTCACCTGGCCACGCGAGGCGCGTTGAGTCGAGCGCGGGGGGCACTGAATCGGAAGGCTACCTGGGGTCGACAGCGCGGGCTAGTGTGCCGCTCACAAAAAGCTCGCCGAATTTGTTATGCGATCCCTACATGCCGAGCAGGGATTGCACGCGCAGGGCGACGGACAGGTTGAGACGCGTTTCCGGG
>VBII01000131.1:1437-8370 GCA_005887735.1 Chloroflexota bacterium | reverse complement strand
CTCGCCGATGCTCAGCCTGCAGAACGCCTTCGACGAGGCCGAGATCCGCGCCTTCGACAAGCGTGTTCGCGGCGCCGTGGGAGAAAAGGTCGTGTACTGCGCCGAGCTGAAGATCGACGGCCTGGCGATCAGCCTCACCTACGCCAAGGGGAGGCTGCAGCGCGCGGCCACGCGGGGCGACGGCACGATCGGCGAAGACGTCACAGCGAACCTGCGCACCATCCGCAGCGTCCCGCTCGCCGTCAGTCCCGCCAGAGGATTGCCCGACGTCTTCGAGGTGCGCGGCGAGGTCTATTTCCCGATCGCGGGTTTCGAGCGTCTCAATCGCGAGATGGAGGCCGCGGGGAAAGCGCGCTTTGTCAACCCGCGCAACACCGCGGCGGGAAGCGTCCGCCAGATCGACCCGAACGTCACCGCGAGTCGAGACCTGCAGACCTTCATGTACACGCTCGATCCAGCAGGACCGGCCAGGTCGCAGTGGGATGTCCTCAACACCCTGGAGGCGATGGGCTTTCGGGTCAACAAGAACCGGCGCCGCCTGGACTCGATCGACGAGGTGATCGACTACCACGCGGAATGGCAGCGCCGCCGGCACGAGCTCGAGTACGAGATCGACGGCATGGTGGTCAAGGTTGATGGGTTTGCACAGCAGCTCGAGCTCGGCTTTGTCGCGCGCTCGCCGCGATGGGCGATCGCCTTCAAGTACGCGCCCGAGCAGGCCGAGACCGTGGTCGAGGAGATCGCATGCTACGTCGGCCGGACCGGTGTCCTCACGCCGGTCGCGCACGTCAGGCCTGTCGTCGTCGGAGGCGTGACGATCCGCAACGTGACGATGCACAACGAGGCCCAGGTCAACGAGAAGGGCGTGTACGTCGGGGCGAAAGTTTTGATCCACCGCGCGGGCGATGTCATCCCGGAGATCGTCAGCGTCAAGAAGCCAAAGGCGGGCTGGAAGATGCCCGCCAAGTGCCCGGTGTGTGGGGGAGAGGTGGTGCGCGAAGAGCCATACATCGCCCACCGCTGCATCAATCCGTTCTGCGGTGCGCAGCGCCTGGAGCGGCTGCGGCATTTCGCGGCGGTCATGGACATCGAGGGCCTCGGCTACGCAACGCTCACCCAGGTGATTGATCGAAGCGCGATCGAGGATCCGAGCGATCTCTACCGCATGACCAAGGATCAGGTCATCGAACTGGAGGGATTTGCCGACAAGTCCGCGCAGAACCTCGTCGACCGGATCGCCGCGAGCGCGCGGCCGGAGCTGTGGCGTTTTCTGTTCGCGCTGGGCATCCCGCAGGTGGGCGAGGCGACCGCGCAGCTCCTGGCGGCCGACTTCGGAAGCATCGAGCGGGTGCGCGACGCGAGTGAGGATGACCTTCGCCGTGTCGAGGGCATCGGACCGAACATGGCCCACGAGGTGCACACGTACTTCGCGGGTCCCGGCGCGGAGCTGGTGAAGAAGCTCCTCGCCGTGGGGATCGCGCCGCAGGCCGTCGAGGCTTCCAGCGACGGTCCTTTCACTGGCAAGACGTTTGTCTTCACCGGCACCCTCGAATTCATGAGCAGGCCCGACGCGGAGGCGCTGGTCCGGAAGCTCGGCGGCAAGGCCGTCGGAGGCGTGAGCGCGAAGACGGACTACGTGGTCGCCGGTCCGGGCGCGGGCTCGAAGCTGGAGAAGGCGCAGAAGCTGAAGCTGAACATCCTCGACGAGGAGCAGTTCAAAGCCCTGCTCCCCAAGTGAGGGTGCCGTCCTGGGTCTCCAATGCCCTGATGGCCGGCTCGGTGCTCCTCTTGGTCTGGGGCGTTTTCGTGCTCGGCTTCACCTCCGAGCCCTCTGCTGTGGGTCGGATGGGCATCGCGGTCTACCTGATCGGCGGGGCTTCGCTTGGAACCGCCATCGTCGGAGCTGTCGCTGCGGTCGGTCTGTACCGCCACACGTCCTGGGCCTCGCCCGCCGCGTGGCTCGCGTCGGTGCTGATGATCGTGACGTGCATCAGCATTTGGGCCGGCGTGATCGCAATCGTCGGACTGGTCTCGAGCCGCACCTCGCCGAAAACGTGACCCCGCGAGGCGGCCGACCGACCGCCTCCTCCCGGATAGTCCGGACTATCCGAGTTTGGCTTTGGACTTCGTGCGGCTTCGTCCGGACTATCCGATTGCGTGGGACCTCGCGCTTGGCGCGACGCCTGGGTCCTCCGGTGCGGGACACTAGATTTCGATGCCTCTTTCCAGAGACCAAGTCCGTCATGTTGCCATGCTCGCGCGCATTGGTCTCGAGCCAGGCGATGAGGAGTTCTATGCCGACCAGCTGAGCGGCATCCTCAGCCACATCGACCGGCTGCAGCAGCTCGACACGGAGGACATCCCGCCGACCGCCCAGGTGGTGGAGGTGGCGAGCAGGCTGCGCGATGACGAGCCTCGTCCTTGCCTGAGCCAGGAAGACGCGCTGGCCAACGCTCCCGCTTCGGTCAACGGGTTTTTCCGTGTGCCCGCCATCCAGGAGGAGGCGTGACCTCCGACGACCTCACCCGGCTGACGATCACCGATGCGTCGCGTCTGCTCCGGCTTGGCTCCATCTCATCCGCCGACCTCGTGACAGCGCACGTGGAGCGCATCGAGCGCCTCGACAAGCACGTCAACGCGTTCCTCCGCTTCACGCCCGAGCTGTGGGAGAAACAGGCGGAGGAGGCCGATCGCAGGATCAGGCAGGGTGACGCGCCGGCGCTGGCCGGCATACCTCTCGCGATCAAAGACGTGTTGTGCGTCCGCGGTGTCGAGACGACCGCCGGCTCGCAGATCCTGCGCGGCTTCAAACCGCCCTACACCGGAACCGCCGTAGCGCGGCTCTTCGAGGCCGGTGCCGTGATGCTCGGCGTCACCAACTGCGATGAGTTCGCGATGGGCAGCTCGACCGAGAACTCGGGCTACTTTCCGACCCGCAACCCGTGGGACCTCGAGCGCGTCCCGGGCGGGAGCTCGGGAGGCAGCGCCGCCGCCGTGGCCTCGGGCGAGGCGATAATCGCGCTCGGCACGGATACCGGTGGCTCGATCCGGCAGCCTGCCGCGCTGTGCGGTGTCGTCGGCATGAAACCGACCTACGGCCGCGTCAGCCGCTACGGGCTGATCGCCTTTGCCTCGAGCCTCGACCAGATCGGTCCCTTCGCGCGGTCGGTCGACGACGTCGCGATCGTCCTCTCGTTGATGAGCGGACTTGACCCTCTCGACGCGACGTCTTCCGACCGTCCGGGGATGGAGGTTCTGAACAACTTCGGCGCCGGCGTGAAAGGCATGCGGCTCGGCGTGCCGCGCGAGTACTACGACGTGAAGGGAATCGAGCCCGGCGTGAAGGCGGCGATCGACGCGGCACTGTTCATCCTGCGCCAGGCGGGCGCGGAGATCGTCGACGTCTCGCTGCCGCACACCGACTACGGACTGGCCGCGTACTACATCATCGCGCCGGCCGAGTGCTCCTCCAACCTGGCGCGCTTCGACGGCGTCAGGTACGGCCTCTCGGAGGTCGACGCTCCAAACATCACCGAGGAATACCAGCGGACAAGGCGCAAGGGGTTCGGCACCGAGGTCCGACGGCGCGTGATGTTGGGGACATACGCGCTGTCGAGCGGGTACTACGACGCCTACTACCTCAAGGCGCAAAAGGTGCGGCCCTTGATCAAGCGCGACTTCGACCAGGCGTTCCAGAAGTGCGACGCCATCGTCAGCGCCACCTCGCCGACCGTCGCATTTCCAATCGGGGCCAAGACTCAAGATCCGCTCTCGATGTACCTGTGCGACGTGCTGACACTGGGGGGCAACCTGGCGGGGCTCCCGGGGATCAGCGTGCCATGCGGAACGTCCGATGGACTGCCCGTCGGTCTGCAGGTGCTCGGCCCGCAGTGGGGCGAGAACGTCGTCCTCCGCGTCGCGCGCGCCTACGAACAAGCGAGCGAGATGAAAGCCGAGGTGGCCGCCCCCTCTCCCCTTAGGGGAGAGGGCTAGGGAGAGGGGCGTGGACTGGGAAATCGTGATCGGCATGGAGGTGCATGTCCAGCCGAAGACGCGCTCGAAGATGTTCTGCGGCTGTTCGATCGCCGGCCTCAACGAACCGCCCAACAGTCACGTCTGCGAGATCTGCCTCGGCATGCCGGGCGTTTTGCCTGTCCCCAACAAGGCCGCGGTCGAGGCGTGCATCACGTGCATCAAGACCGCGCTCGCCCTCAACTGCGAGATCCCGCAGCACACCAAGTTCGACCGCAAGAACTACATGTATCCCGACCTGCCCAAGGGCTACCAGATCAGCCAGTACGACCTTCCGATGAGCGTGAACGGCTATCTCGAGGTCGGTGCCGGCAAGGTGCGCATCCGCCGGGTCCATCTCGAAGTGGACACGGGCAAGCTAGTCCACGCGGGCGACAAGCTGCATAAGGCGTGGGAGTCGTACGTGGACCTGAATCGCGCCGGCGTGCCGCTGATGGAGATCGTCAGCGAACCCGACCTGCGCTCGGCCGACGAGGCTCGCGACTATGCCATGGAGCTGCGCTCGCTGCTGCGCACGATCGGCGCCTCGGAGGCCGACATGGAGAAGGGCCAGCTTCGAGCCGAGCCCAACATTTCGATCCGGCGCGTGGGCTCGTCCGAGCTCGGCGTGAAGACAGAGCTCAAGAACATCAACTCCTTCCGCGCACTGCATCGCGCGATCCTTTATGAGGTGGATCGCCAGCAGCAAGCGCTGGAGTCGGGCGGCGAGGTGGTGCAGGAGACCCGCGGCTGGTCCGAAACCGAGCAGCGCACCTTCTCGCAGCGAAGCAAGGAGTTCGCCGAGGACTATCGGTACTTCCCGGAGCCGGACATTCCGCCGCTCCAGCTGGACCGAGCGTGGATCGAGGAGCTCCGACGCGCCCTACCTGAGCTGCCCAGCGTTCGCCGAGCCAGGCTGCTCGATCAACTGCCCCCGGCCCAGGTCGCGGTGATCGGGGCGGATCGAGACCTCTCCGATGTCTACGAAACCGCTGTGGCGAAAGGGGCGCCCACGCTGGCCACCGCGAACTGGATCGTCAACGAGATTGCGCCCACCGGCAAGTTGATGTCCGGGCAATACCTCGCGGAGCTGATCGATCTCCTGCAGCAGGGCGCCGTGACGCGCGACCAGGCGCGAGAGGTCCACCTCGAGTCGGTCGAGACTGGGCGCACGCCGGCGGAGATAGTCGCCGAGCATGGCTACTCGCAGGTCAGCGACCCTTCAGAGCTCCGCGTGCTGGCCGAGGCCGTGATCGACGCCAACCCCAAGGCGGCCGCGGACTACCGGGGAGGGAAGAAGCAGGCCATGCAGGCCCTGATGGCCGACCTGCGCAAGCGCGCCCCCCAGGCCAATCCGAAGGTCGCGAACGAGCTGCTCCTGAAGCTGCTCGCCTAGCGTTACGCCGCGACCGCGGGAGACGTACATATCGACATGCGCGCCTTGGTCCTTGCGCTGATTTTCGTCACAGCCTGTGGAGCCGCCGTGGGCCAGGGCTCGCCGCCGCTGCCGCCGCCAAGTCCGCCCACGACAGCGCTGGCGGCGTGGAAAGACTTCCCCGCCAATGCCAATCCCCGCCCGATCATCACCTTCGGCGTAACGACCGAGCACATCCAGCCTTCTGGCTTCCCGACGAGCGACCGAAAGATCGCCTGGTTGTGCAACAAGTTCGTCTTGGCGAGTGACGTGCAGCTCTCGACCGTCGTGCCGGGCAACGCGATCGTGGCGGGCAATCGATATCCGAGCATCGGTTCCGCGACGGCTTTCTCCGAGCTGATGGCGGCTCGGTCCGGGGGTGGCAACCCGACAGATTGCGCCAAGGCTCAGCCGTTCGTGATCCGCGATGCGCGCTGGGCAATGGCTGGCTTTCCGACCGACCGCGGCACGCTGCAGATGTCGGCGTGGCTGTTCGACATACCGGAGGTCAACGCGTACATCGGGCACTCGGCGGTCGCCCCGACAGCGTATTGGGGCGGCGCGGTCGCCAACGAGGGCCGCGGCGCCCGGGTGGGCGCGGACGGCCTGACGTTGAAAGTGCCCGTATCAAATGCTCAACCGGGACCATGCGGTTCCGATTACACTGCCGCGGCCGCTGAGTCAGACACGGCCGTGGCGGTCGCGGTGAAGGAATACCCACACGCCTCGCCGGGCGAAGCGGTGATCTGCCCGGCGATGCTTGTGTTTGGCTACGTCACTGTCACGCTCAAGGCGGCGCTGGCGGGCCGTGTCCTGCTCGATGAGAGGGGCAAGGTCGGTGCGGTCTGTCCCGAGACCGGGGACTGCTAAGCCGGGCGTCGCGACAGCCAGGTGCTGAACACGAAAAGCACGGTGCCGACCAGGTAGGCGGCCAGCGCGAGCACCACCAGGAGCCCGGCCACCAGTTCCGGGGCAACCGTCGTGAAGACGATCGCCAGGACTGAGATGCCGAGGCCGATGGCGGCCCAGCCCTGGAGGTGAGACACGGCCGGGGTCACCCGAACCAGCGGCCACAGCAGCCGCCGCCGCCACCAGGCGGGAAACGTGCCGCGCATCACCAGGTACAGCCCCGCACCGATAAGCACGGTGCCGAAGATATAGGCGAACCCCTCCGCCACGTACCCCACGGCGGCGATATTAATCAAGTCGGCTCCTCCCCATTCATGGGGAGGTGGCGCGCAGCGCCGGAGGGGCACGGCCGATGGGGAGCTGCGGGCCGCTAGCCTGTTCAACGTGACGCTTCCGCCCGATCTCCACGTGCACACCGAGTGGTCGTGGGACGCCCCGCGCGGCTCGATGGAACAGAGCTGCGAGCGCGCCCTCGAGCTCGGCCTTCCCGCCCTTGCCTTCACCGAGCACGCGGACTGGGCGCTCGTGCACGAGGGGCAGCACTCGGTCGACCTCGACGGCTACTTCGACTCCATCGAGCGGTGCCGCGCCAGGTTCAG
>VBII01000131.1:0-1353 GCA_005887735.1 Chloroflexota bacterium | reverse complement strand
GGAGGGCATCGACTTTCCCGCCGCGGTTCGCGAGTACTTCCGCGAGCTCCTGGCCATGGTGGACAGCGGCCAGGCGTTTGAGACCCTGGCCCACCTCGACTACCCCAAGCGCTACTGGCTCGACGGGGCGGCGCCCTACAAAGAAAAGGATTACGAGGCGGAGATTCGAGCCATCTTGACCGCGGCAGCCCGGACCGGACGCGTCCTGGAGGTGAACACGACCCGCGGCAACACTCTCTGCCCCGACCTGACGGTCGTTCGCTGGTGGCGCGAGCTGGGCGGCCAGGCGGTTCAGTACGGGAGCGATGCCCATCAGCCCGACAAGGTGGGGGAGGGTTTCCGGATCGCCACCCAGATGGTCGAGTCCGCCGGCTTCAAGCCGGCGCGCGACCCGGTCTCGCTGTGGCGCCGCTGATCCTCAAGCCGACGTCGCCCGCGTATGGCGGCGCGGCGGTCGCAAGAGATGACGGCAAGGTCTGGCTCGTGAGCTACGCGCTGCCCGGGGAGGTAGTCGAGTCCGAACCGCGAGGACGCCAGGGAGGGGTCGCGGTTGCCGCGGCCACGCGCGTGATCGAGCCTTCGCCACACCGTGCGCCCGCCCCATGCCCGTACTTCGGCGCGTGCGGAGGATGCCAGCTCCAGCACGCCGACTACGCGTATCAGCTCGAGCTCAAAAAGCAGGTGGTCGAGGAAGCCTGGGCGCGGGCCGGCCTGCGGCTCCCTCCGGACACCCCGGTGCTGGGCATGGACGACCCGTGGCGCTACCGGATCCGTGGAGAGTTCGAGGCCGTGGCCGGCGCCCAAGGATGGAGGTTCGGCTTCCACCGCATGCGGTCTCACTCCGTGCTTCCGATCGACAGCTGCCTGATCCACGACCTTCGGATCGAGCGCGCCCTGCCCGCCTTCGCCCAGGCCGCAAACGAGATGCACATCGAGGGCCTGCAGAACCTGCTGCTCACCGTCGAGCCAGGAGGAAACGGGTTGCTCTGGAGGTTGCGATTTCACGGGCGCGAACCCAGGTGGCCGCGGGACGAGTTCGCCCAGCGCGTGGCCGAGCTGCTGCCGGAGCTGACGCTGCTCGACGACACGATGGCACTCGAGTTCTGGGGTTTGACCTTTCGCGCCCGCAGCGACACGTTCGTGCAGACGAATTACCTCCAGATGCTCGTGCTCTATCGAACCGCCCTCCACATGCTTGCCGCGAAGCCCGACGAGCGCGTGCTCGATCTTTACGCCGGGATCGGAACCATCTCGATGGCCGTGGCGCGCGATGCCGCGAGCGTGACCGCGATCGAGGAGAACCCACGGGCGGTGCAGCTGGGTCGCCTCAACGCTCGGATCAACTCAGCCCGC
>VBII01000123.1 GCA_005887735.1 Chloroflexota bacterium | reverse complement strand
GGCCAGGCGGTGCTGCTCCGTGGCCCGCACGGCACGATCCTGGTCGACGGTGGACCGAGCCCCGCCAAGCTCACGGCGGAGCTGGGCACCTTGCTGCCGCCATGGCAGCGCAACCTCGACGCGCTCGTCATCACCGCGCCCGGCCTCGGTCACATCGGCGGCTTCGCCGGACTGGACCGCGCGGCGGGCACGGTGCTGATCCCCGGCGCGAGCCTCACTGGTTCCGCATGGCGGACCGCCGCCTACGAGCAAGCCGCTCGCGGCGCCGCGATCCGTTCGGTCGGCGCTGGGCAGACCGTTTCGCTCGCGGGTTTTGTCCTGCAGATCCTCGCGCCCGAGCCAGGCGCCCCAGGCGAGATCACCGGCGCGGCCGACCTGGCTTTTCGGGCAATCGCGCCCGACGGCCGCACGTTCTGTGACTTGAGCGACCTCGACCTCGATGCGCAAACCCTCGTCGCCCAGCGGTTGCAAGGGCGCTGCACTGACTTGCTGCTGCCGGTGGGAGGCCGAAGCCTGCTCTCGCCGGACCTCGTTCGTGCCGCGATCGCTTCGGACACCCAGCTGATCGCGTCCCGCGGAGCCGGGCGTCTTGCGACCGGCTTTCCACCGAACGTCCTGCGCACAGACCAGGAGGGCACGATCACATTGCCGATCTGAGTACGGTCCGGGTGTAACAGACCCCAGCTCTCATACGTCTAATTGGTCGTAGGTCGGGTGAACGACGACCAGACGGAACGGCTTGCACGTGCGAAGGGCGGCGATGGACCCGCCTTCGAAGAGTTGCTGGCGCCCCTGGTCGAACCGGCGTTCCGGCTTGCGATGACGATGTTGAAGGACAGATCGGCGGCGGAAGATGCGGTTCAGGAATCCGCGCTGAATGCATGGCGACACCTGGGCAGACTCCGGCGAAGCGCTGCGCTCCGGCCCTGGTTCCTCGCGATGGTCGCCAACGAGTGCCGTGATGCACGCCGCACTCGGTGGTGGAGCGTGCAGCGGTTCGCCCACATCGTCCAGAAGGAGGTACGGGACCAAAACTGGGCCGACCGGATGGACCTCGACGCCGCCCTCGACCGGCTGCCGCGGCACCACCTGGAGGTGCTCGTTCTCTACTACCACCTCGATCTGCCGATCGATGAGGTGGCTCGCGTGCTCCGCTGCTCGGAAGGCGCGGCGCGGCAGCGCATCCACCGCGCCCTCAACGTTCTGCGGCCGGGAATGATGATGGAGACCGACGCGTGACGCTCGAAGAGGACGAGCTCCGGCGGGCACTAGAGGCGCGGAGCGGCGTTCCATCGCCCGAGTTCCGGTCGCGCTTGAGCCGAGCGCTCACCACGCGACCCGTTTCGCCCAACTTGATGCCCGCGGTCGCATTCGCGATCGCCGTCGTGCTGACGGTGACGTCGGTTGGAGTCCTTGTCGGGGCCCGACACTTTGGCCGGCCCGCCGGTACTGCCGCGAGCGGGCCACGTGTCACCAGTGGATCACGTGTGGAAACGCCGCCACCGTCTGCGTCGCCAACGCCTTCTTCTGGTGCCGAGCTGAGCGTTCCATCAGCCAGTGTGGTGTGGGCGCTGGTCGACGGGCATCGCCTGTACCGCTCGACCGATCAGGGCAAGACCTGGGTGAAACGCTTCGCG
>VBII01000122.1:8594-13332 GCA_005887735.1 Chloroflexota bacterium | reverse complement strand
TGAACTCCGGCTCGAGGGCCGAAAGCCCGGTCGATATGACACGAGCGATTGGCTTCAGGCCCAGCTCCTTGGCCCGGCTGTCGGACATCACGACAACCGCCGCCGCGCCATCGTTCAACGGGCATGAGTTGCCCGCGGTGACGGTTCCGTTCTCGCGGAATGCCGGCTGCAGCGCGGCGAGGACCTCCATGGTCGTGCCAGCCCGCGGCCCGTCGTCTCTGCTGAACGTCGCGCCATTAGGCAGGGGGACCGGGATGATCTCCCGGTCGAAGAAGCCGCCGTCGCGAGCCTTGACCGCGGCTGCCTGGCTCTTGACCGCGTAGCGGTCCTGTTCTTCGCGGCTGATCTTCTCCCGCGCGGCGACGTTCTCGGCCGTCTGGCCCATGGCGATGTAGATATCGGGGTATTCCTCGGTGTTGCCTGGGACCAGCTTTGGGTTGTAGGTGTCGGGTGCGTCGGGATAACCGCTGCCGTAGCGGGACACGCACTCGACGCCGACAGAGAGGAAGACGTCGCCCTCGCCGGCCTCGATTGCGTGTGTCGCCATGCGGGTGGTCATCAAAGAAGACGAGCAGTAACGGTTGACGGTGACGCCAGGGACGTCGAGTCGCGACAGGATGGAAACCACGCGCCCGATGTTGTGGCCCTGCTCGCCACCGGGAAGGCCGCAGCCGCAGATAAGGTCTTCGATCTGGGTCGGGTCGAGCTGAGGGACCTTGTCCAGGACTTTGTTGACCACGTGCGCCGCCAGGTCGTCGGGGCGGACGTCGACCAGGGACCCCTTGCGCGCTCTGCCGATCGGAGACCGGCCGTACGCCACGATCACTGCTTCGGTCATGTGTCGTTTATACGCTGGTCAGGAACAGTGAGTGGCTCGAGTACGGAAGTTCCCGATTCCGCACGTCTGACGTCAGCCGCGCGTTTCCCAGGCCGCGACTACGCACGTCTGGCGTCAGCGGTGCGGAATTCGAGAGCTACACGTACCGCCAACCATGAGCCTCTAGCGGTACCTGCCGGCGATCACGTAGACGAAGAGGCCCACGAACAGGAGGCCGACCAGTCCGAATGCAACCAGAGGTTTGATGCCGATCGAAGCCATGACGATCACACCGAGGACCAGGGCGGGCAGGTAGATGAAGCCCAGCAGCTCCATGAACCGCAGCCCGATCATGCGGTGGCGCTTTCCCTCGAGGATCAGCTCGCGAGGCAGCCGTTCGTCCGGGTCGAGCGGGTGAAAGATCGAGTACATGCTTCTCCGCTCCAGGCTTCGCATGTCTCTGAGCTCAAGTCGGCGGCGCATCTCTACTAGTAACAGTTTGCCACCGCGGGCTAGGAACGAACCAGCAAAGCCTCCCGGCTGAACAGCTTGAGAGCGGCGTAGAAGCAAAGGGCCCCAGTCAAGATCAGGCTGACCGAGGTGACGGCCAGCGAGTCCCACGCGACCGAGTTGTGCGTGATCGCGTCGCGCAGCACCAGGACCGCGTTGAGGATCGGGATCAGGTAGTACGCGAGGTTGGGGTTGAAGTCGGGGATGAACAGCACGATCGAGGCGGGAAAGATCGTGATGAAGTAGAGCGGCGTGGCGTATGCCTGGCCCTGTCGAAAATTGCGCGCCAGCGTGCCGAGCGTGATCGTGAGGGAGCTGAACGAGGCGGCCAGCAGGATCGCCAGCCAGACCATGACGATCGCCGCCGCAGGGCTGAGGTTGACCTCGAAAGACTGCCCCGCGTTGCCGCCAAAGCGGATCTGCGTCAAGGCGATCAGCATCGAGACGATCGCCGCGAGCGCCGCCACCAGGCTGATCAAGCTCACCGCGAGGATCTTGCCGATGAGCACATTGCTCCGCGGCGCGGGGGTCAGGAGCAGGCTCTCGAGAGTCTTGCGTTCCCGCTCCCCCGCCGACGTGTCGAGAGCGGCGGACAGCCCGCCGGTGAGGCTCATCGTGATGAGGATGTAGGGCAGGAAAAAGCTCAGGAACGAGTTGCCCACCGCCTGGCTGGGCGAGCTAAGAGGATGGAGCGTGACGGGGAGCGGATTGAGCACCGAAGGGTCGACGCCCTTTTCCTGCAGGGAGGCGGCTACCTTGGCCGCGTCGTACCTGCTCAACACCGTCTGGAACCGAACGTCCGCGAGCTGTGCGCTCTGGCGGGTCGGGTCGTAGAACTCCTCTACGCCTGAAGGGGTGAAGGCGACGCCTATATCGACCTGCTGCTTGGCCGCCTTGGCGGGATCATCCACGAGCTCGAGCTTCAACCCGACCGCGTTGAACAAAGTGTCCAGGCCGGTCGGCACCGTGCCTGAGTAGCCGACCGTGTACGCCTGCGAGGCGGTCTTGGTCGAGACCTGCGAGATGACGAACAGCACGATCGGAGTGGCGAGCGCCGCGAGGCCGATCGCCATAAGCGTTCTCCGGTCGCGAAGGATCTCGCGCATCTCTTTCTTGAAGACGACGGCGATCGGGCTCATCCCGCCGCCTCGATAAGGGAGAGGAAGGAATCCTCGAGGTCCTTGAATCCGCCGCGCACCTCGGCCGTCGCGCCGCTGGCGACGACGCGGCCCTCGTGAATGATCGTGACGCGATCGCACAGCCGCTCCGCGTCGTGGAGCACATGGGTCGAGAAGATGACCGACTTGCCGCGGCCCCTGGACTCGACCATGAACTCTCTGATCTCGCGAGACGCGAGCACGTCCAGATTTGACGTCGGCTCGTCGAACATCAAGATCGGCGGATCGTGGACGATGGCGCGGGCGATCGCGACCTTCTGCTTCTGGCCGGAGGACAGGCTCTCCGCCCGCTGCCTGGCGAAAGAGCTCATGTCGAGGCGCTCGATCACGGCGTCCACCCTGCGGGCCACTTCTCCATCCAACACGCCGGTCAGCTCGGCGAAGTACGCGATGTTCTCGCGCGCGCTGAGACGCGGATAGATGCCGATCTCGGCGGTGACCACGCCGACCCGCCGTCTGACCTCCTGAGGCGACACGCGGGTGTCATACCCGAGGACCTCGACCGATCCAGAGTCGGGCGCGAGCAGGGTGCAGATCACGCGCAGGGTCGTCGTCTTGCCGGCGCCGTTCGGTCCGAGCAGGCCGAAGATCTCGCCTGAGTGCGTCTCGAATGTGATGCCGCGCAGCACCTTGTTCGAACCGAGGGTCTTCTCGAGGCGATCGACCTTGACCGCCGCTTGAGTCACTTCTTCTTGGTGGCTTTTCTCGTGGCGGTCGACGTGGGCTTGCCGGTCTTCGTGGCGGCCTTGGTGGTGCCCTGCGCCGGTGCCCGCTTCGCGGCTGTGCGCTTCGCAGCAGTGCTCTTCGCCGCCTCCTTGCCGGGGGCGCGCCTGGCGGGGGTGGACCTGGTCTTGGCCGTCACAGCCGCGGCGGCGGGAACCTCGACCTCGGCGGGTTGCTCGGCGGCCGCCGGTTCGGCCTGCGCCACGCCGATCGAGCTGGAAAGCGTGCGGTGGCACGTCTCACACGTCACGATCGTGCGCACGAGCGCGCCCAGGTGGTGCTCCTCGCGACGCAGGTTGCGAGCGCGGTCGCAAAAGGAGCAGTAACCCACCTCGGTGAACACCTCGACGTGTCCGGGCCGCTTGTTCATTTGCGTATGTAACTTACGGTAAACTCTCGGTCGAGCTCGCCTTTAAGTCCTGGCCTGTGAGCCTGGGAAGGAGATTTTTTCATGGCTGTCACGTCGCGCATGCGCCATGTCATCGAGAGTCAGCAGTTCAGTCGGGCTCTCCTGGAAGAGCTGTTCGCGCGCGCGGAGGAGATCAAGCGCGAGCCGCATCGCTTCATGGGTCGCCTCGCGGGCCAGGTTATGGCAGCCCTCTTCTACGAACCGTCGACCCGCACGCGGCTGTCCTTCGAGGCGGCGATGCTGCGGCTTGGCGGCCAGACCATGGGTACCGACAACGCACGCGAATTCTCCTCAGCGGCCAAAGGCGAGACTCTCGAGGACACCATCCGCATCGTCAGCGGCTACGCGGACGTGATCGTCGTGCGCCACAGCGAAGAAGGCGCGGCCAGGCGAGCGGCCGCGGTCAGCGACGTCCCGATCATCAATGCGGGCGACGGGCCGGGCCAGCATCCGACCCAAGCCCTGCTCGACCTGTACACCATCCGAGCCGAGCTGGCGAAGATCGACGGCGTGCGCGTGGCGATGGTCGGCGACCTCGCCAACGGCCGGACGGTGCGCTCGCTGACATATCTACTGAGCAAGTTCAAGGACATCAAGCTCTGGTTCGTCGCCCCGCCCCAGGTGTCGATGCGCGACGATCTGAAGGCGCACCTGGACGAGCACAACGTGCCGTACACCGAGACGCAGGACCTCGATGCGGTGCTGCCCGAGGTCGACGTCGTCTACATGACGCGCATCCAGAAGGAGCGCTTCACGGACCCAGCCGTATATGACGCGGTCAAGGGCATCTACCGCATCGACAAGAACGCGATGGGTCGGATGCGCAAGTACGGCGTCTTGATGCACCCGCTGCCTCGCGTCGACGAGATCTCGCCCGAGGTCGATGACGACCCCAGGTCCGCCTACTTCCGCCAGGCGCGCAACGGTCTGCACATCCGCATGGCACTTTTGGATCGCCTTCTCTCATGAGCATCACCGAGGGTCGCCTCAAAGCAACCGTGATGGACGCCGACCAGATCCGGCGCTCGCTGCATCGGATCGCGCACGAGATCGTCGAACGCAATCGGGGCGTCGACGATGTGGTGATCGTCGGCATCGTCA
>VBII01000122.1:0-8432 GCA_005887735.1 Chloroflexota bacterium | reverse complement strand
GATGGATGCGCTGATGGATTTCGGTCGGCCGCGCGCGATCCAGCTTGCGGTCCTGGTCGACCGTGGGCACCGGGAGCTTCCCATCCGTCCTGACTACATCGGCAAGAACGTGCCGACGTCGGACGCCGAGCGGATCGACGTCCTCATCGACGAGGAAGACGGCATCGACCAGGCGGTGATCGTTGCCGGCTAGGTCCTGCGCGGCGCTGGTGCTGGAGGACGGCCGTGCCTTTGTCGGAGCGCCGCTCGGAGCCGACGTGGTTGGTGAAGGCGAGGTCGTCTTCAACACCGCGATGACCGGATACCAGGAAGTCTTAACCGACCCTTCGTACGCCGGACAGATGGTCTGCATGACTTACCCGCTGCAGGGCAACTATGGGGTGCGCGGAGTGGACGCAGAGTCAGCCCGGCCCTGGGCGCGAGCGCTCGTCGTGCGGTGGGCATGCCCGGCGCCGAGCCATCATTCGAGCGAAGCCTCACTCGACCAGTACCTGCGGCTCTGGAACGTGCCGGCGATCGCGGAGATCGACACCCGCGCCCTGACCCGCCACATCCGGATGCATGGCGCGCTGCGCGCGGTCCTGGTGCACGAAACAGCGTCGCCGTCCTCCTCACGCCTGGCAGAGTTGGCGACGGCGGCGCGACAAGTGACTCCGCTGGCCGAGCAGGACCTGGTGGCGCAGACCTCGCGGACGACCAGGGAAGAGTGGTTGGAACCGCTGCCGCCCGAGCTGCGGATTGGGCGGCCGAAGGACGGAGAAGGCCTGCTGATTGCGGTCGTCGACTATGGAGTGAAGTCAAACATCCTCCGCTCGCTCCGCGAGCGCGGCTGCAGGGTGATCGTGCTGCCGCACACCGCCACGTGGTCGGACGTGCGGACGCTCGGAGCGGACGGCCTGGTGCTGTCGAACGGCCCGGGCGATCCTTCGGTGCTCGACGGGCCGGTTGAGCTCGCGCGCGAAGCGCTGGGCAACGTTCCGCTGTTCGGCATCTGTCTCGGCCATCAGATCCTCGGCCGGGCCGCCGGCGCCACCACATCGCGGTTGCCCTACGGACACCATGGCGCCAACCATCCGGTCAAAGATCTGGACACCGGGCGGGTCCACATCACCAGCCAGAACCATGAGTTCCAGGTCGACGCGGCCTCGATACCGGCGGGCGATTTCTACGTCTCGCAGCGCAACCTGAACGACCTGTCGGTCGAAGGCCTCGGCCACCGCCGCCTCCCGGCGTTCAGCGTTCAGTACCACCCGGAAGGCTGCCCCGGGCCGCAGGACAATCAGCACCTGTACGACCGGTTCATCGACATGGTGCGCAGCCGCGCGCCGGTTGTGAAGGCGGTCGCAGGCATGAGGGAGGAGCCTCGTCCGCGCAAGGTGCTGATCCTCGGGTCGGGGCCCATCGTGATCGGCCAGGCGGCGGAGTTCGACTATGCCGGCACCCAGGCGTGCAAGGCGCTGCGCGAGGAAGGTATTGCGACCGTCCTGGTCAACTCGAATCCGGCCACGATCATGACGGACGAAGAGGTAGCCGACCGTGTCTATCTCGAGCCCCTGACGGTCGAGGCGGTGGAGCGGATCATCGCCCGCGAGAAGCCAGACGCGCTGCTCCCGACGCTGGGCGGGCAGACTGGCCTCAACCTCGCCACCGACCTCGCGAACGCGGGCGTGCTCGAGCGCCACAAGGTCCGCATGCTGGGGGCGACCATCGACACGATCCGAAAGGCCGAGGACCGCCAGGCCTTCAAGGAGATGCTCGAAGCCCTCGGCGAGCCGATCCCGGTCTCCCGCGTCTGCGAGTCGATGGACGAGGTCACGGAGTTTGCGGCAGCCACCGGCTTGCCGCTCGTGATCCGCCCGGCTTACACGCTCGGCGGCACCGGCGGCGGCTTCGTGACCACCGAAACCGACCTCGAACGCGTAGCCGCGGGTGGTCTCGCCGCGTCGCCCATCCACCAGGTCCTCATCGAGCGGTCGCTGTGGGGCTGGAAGGAGATCGAGTACGAGGTCATGCGCGATGGCGCCGACACGTGCATCACCGTCTGCAACATGGAGAACCTCGACCCGATGGGCGTCCACACCGGCGACTCCATCGTCGTCGCGCCGGCGCAGACGCTTTCGGATCGCGACCATCAGATGCTGCGCTCGTCAGCGCTGCGAATCATTCGCGCCCTGGGCATTGAGGGCGGCTGCAACGTCCAGTTCGCGCTGGATCCGAAGAGTTCGCAGTACTACGTCATCGAGGTCAACCCGCGGGTGAGCCGGTCCTCTGCGCTGGCGTCGAAGGCGACGGGCTATCCCATCGCCCGCGTCGCGGCGAAGGTTGCGGTGGGCCGGCGGCTCGAGGAGATCCGCAACGAGATCACCGGCCGCACGTTTGCGGCCTTCGAGCCGGCGCTCGACTATTGCGTGGTCAAGATCCCACGCTGGCCGTTTGACAAGTTTCCGGCGGGCGACCGGCGCCTGGGCACGCAGATGGCGTCGACCGGCGAGGTGATGGCGGTCGAGCGGACTTTCGAGGCGGCCCTGGTCAAGGCGATGCGCTCGCTGGAGCAGACGCCGCCGGCGGCCTGGGAGCTCAGTCCTGAGCTGATCGACCGGCCCAACGACCGCCGCCTGTTCGCGCTGCTCAATGCGCTGCGCAACGGCGTTGACGCGGCATCGCTCGCGGACCGAAGTGGCATCGATCCGTGGTTCATCGACCGACTGGCCGGCATCGTCCGGCTCGAGGTCGAGGGCGGTGTACGCGAGCTGCGCCGGGCCGGTTTCTCGGACGCGATGATCACTGCCCTCCGCGGCGAGACAGTCGAGCCCGCGCTGCCCACCTACAAGCTCGTCGATACCTGCGCGGGCGAGTTCGAGGCAGCGACGCCCTACTACTACTCGTGCTGGGAAGAGGAGAACGAGGCCCGGTCGGCGGGCGGGCGAACGGCGTTGGTCATAGGCTCCGGGCCGATCCGGATCGGGCAGGGCATCGAGTTCGACTACTGTTCGGTCCACGCCGCCTGGGCGCTGCGCGACGCGGGCGTCCGTGCTGTGCTCGTCAACTCCAACCCGGAGACGGTCTCCACCGACTTCGACACCTCAGATCGCCTCTACTTCGAACCCCTTGATTTGGACGGAGCGCTGCATGTGGCGCGGACCGAGCAGGCCGGGGGGGCGCTGGTCCAGTTTGGCGGCCAGACGGCGATCAACCTCGCCGAGCCGCTGGACCGGAACGGCGTCCCGATCATGGGCTCGAGCGTCGAAGCGATCGACCTGGCTGAGGACCGCATCGCGGCGCGTGCGGGCTACCCCGTGCTTGTTCGTCCCTCGTATGTGCTCGGCGGTCGCGCGATGGAGATCGTGCGCAACCGCGAGGAGCTGCGGCGCTACATGGTCTGGGCGGTCGGCGCCATGCCGCGCGGTCAGGTCCTGGTCGACAAATACCTGCAGGGTGTTGAAGTCGAGGTCGACGCGATCTCCGACGGCGACACCGTGGTGATTCCGGGCGTCATGCAGCACGTGGAACGTGCCGGTGTCCACTCCGGCGACTCATACGCCGTGTATCCCGCACAGAGCCTGGAGGCAGAGGAGCTAGCGCACATCGTCGACTACACCGTGCGCATCGCGCGGCATCTGCGTCTCCGCGGATTGGTCAACGTGCAGTACGTCGTGCATCGCGGGCACGTCTACGTTCTCGAGGTCAACCCGCGCGCTTCGCGCACCGTCCCGTTCCTCTCGAAAGTCACCGGCGTGCCGATGGTGAAGCTTGCGACCGGCGTCATGCTGGGTGACAAGCTCGCCGATCTCGGCTGGGCGACCGGTCTCGTCCCACCACGCGACCTGGTCGCGGTGAAGGCGCCGGTGTTCTCGATGAACAAGCTGGCCGCGGTCGATTCGTACCTCGGGCCGGAGATGAAATCGACCGGAGAGGCGATCGGCATCGCGCGCACGCTGAACGAGGCGCTTGGCAAGGCATTCGCCGCTTCGGGGATGCATGTGGAGCGGGGCAGCTCCGCCCTGCTGACGATCGCCGACGCGGACAAGCCAGAGCTTTTCCCCATCGTGTCGCGCCTCGTGCAGCTCGGATGCAACATCGTCGCGACCGACGGGACGGCGAAGGCGCTGCGTGCGGCCGGCTTCTCCCCGCGAGTGGTGGCGAAGATCGGAGAAGAGGGGCCGACCGTCGTCGATGTCATCGTGCGCGGCGAAGTGCAGCTGGTCATCAACACGATGTCGAACATCTACGAGGATCCCGGCGACGGCAACCCAGTCTTCAAGGATGGATTCGAGATCCGGCGCGCTGCCGTCGAGCGCCATATTCCATGCCTGACATCGCTCGACACCGCCACAGCGCTCCTCGAGTCAGCCGTCTCCGCGCCGGACGAGTTCGAGGTCCGGACGATCGACGAGTGGCGCAGTGTTTCTGGTTGACGCGCCGATAACCGGCCGCCGCCAGGTTGCGCGCGACATGTTCGTCATCGGCATGCATGCGCCTGAAATCGCATTCGCCGTCCGCGCGGGCCAGTTCGTCAACCTCGCCTGGTCCGCAGGCCCCTTGCTGCGCCGTCCGTTTTCCGTCTATCGCTCGGACGGGGCGCAAATCGAGGTCGTGCTGAAGGCGGTTGGCGAAGGGACGACACAGCTTCTGGCAATGGAAGTCGGCGAACACGTCAGCTGCCTTGGCCCGCTTGGCCGCGGTTTCGAGATTGGTCCTGGTATCCGCACCGCAGTGTTGATCAGCGGCGGCCTTGGTGTGGCGCCGATGCCGCTCGCGGCCAGGGACGCGCGGGAGGCCGGCGCACGTGTCATCTGGGTGCACGGCGCGCGGACCGCGGCCGAGCTTTGCTCGGAGGCGGAGGGCGATGAGGTCATCTGGGCGACCGACGACGGCTCACAGGGTGAGCACGGCACCGCGGTCGCGGCGGCTCCCCAAGCCGAGGTCGTGGTGGCCTGCGGTCCGAACCGCATGCTCGCCGCGGTCGCGGAACGATGGCCGGAGGCGCAGGTCGCAGTCGAGACGTACATGGGATGCGGGACCGGCGTTTGCCTTGGCTGTGCCGTGCCACGCAAACGCGGGGGATACGACCGCGCCTGCAGCGAAGGTCCCGTCTATCGCGCGGCAGACATCGACTGGGCGGCACTCCCATCACACCTTTCTTACGCGGCCACAGCATGACCACGGACATGTCCGTGGCGATCGGCGGGCTGAGGCTTCGGGGACCGGTGCTGGCCGCGTCCGGGACTTTCGGCTATGGCACCGAGGTGCCGCTCCTCGAGCGGCGTGCGCTGGGCGCCATGGTCTCGAAAGGGATCTTCCTTCGACCGCGCGAAGGAACCCCGCCACCGCGCATCGCGGAAACGCCGGGCGGGATGCTCAACGCGATCGGACTGCAGGGTCCCGGCGCCGATGCCCTGGTCCGCGACTACGCGCCGAAATGGGCAGATTGGGACTTCCCGGTCCTCGTCAACATCAACGGTGAGTCGGCGTCGGAGTACGGCGAATTGACCGCACGCCTCGACGGGGTGCCCGGCATCGCGGGGTTCGAGGTCAACATCTCCTGCCCCAACGTCGAGCAAGGTGGACTGTACTTCGGCAACGACCCTCGATCAGCGGCGGCGGTCACGGAGGCGGTGCGCAGGCGGACGAAGCTGCCGGTGTGGGTGAAGCTCACGCCCATGGTGAGCGACATCGGCGTCATCGCGCGCGCGGTCGAGTCGGCCGGGGCAGACGCCCTGTGCGCGATCAACACCTTCGTCGGCATGTCGATCGACCTCAACAGCTACCGCCCCCGCCTGAGCTTCCGCACCGGTGGCCTTTCAGGGCCGGCCATCCGGCCTCTGGCGGTCCACCTGGCGCACCAGGCGGCGCGTGCCGTGCGTATCCCCGTGATCGGAATCGGAGGGATCGCGCGCGCCGACGATGCGCTGGAGTTCCTGGTCGCGGGCTGCTCGGCGGTGCAGGTGGGCACGGCCACGTTCGTGAACCCCAAGGCGATCGCCGAAGTCCATGACGGAATCGCCGCCTTCCTCGAATTCAGGGGCTTGGCGTCACTGGCCGACCTTCCCCGGTATCTTCCGCGGGACTAGATGTCGACTGAAATGCCGCCGTCTCGGCGCGAGTCCGAGGCACTGCAGATCCTGGCCACCGAGCACTGGAGCCTGCTCGCCACGCGCGCGCTGACCTACCAGGAGTCACTCGGCCGGGTGAACATGTTCCTGACCATCCTCTCGGGCGCTGTGATCGCACTGGCTCTGGTCGCCCAGGCCGACCACTTCGGGCCGGCTTTCCTCTCGATCGCCATCTTCATGCTCTCCGTCGTCCTGCTCACGGGGGTCTTCACTGTGGCCCGGCTGATGTCGCTGAATCGGGATGACTTCCGCTGGGTGATCGCGATGAACCGGCTGCGCCACGCCTACCTCGAGCTGCATCCCGAGCTCGAGCCGAGCTTCATGACGAGCCCATACGACGATCTGCCCGGCGCCCTGCAAACCCTAGGCATCGACGTATCAGGCCAGGATCGGCTTGGATCGATGTTCCACGGCCTGCAGACACTGCCGGGCATGCTGTCCGTGATCGTCTCGTCGGTCGCCGGCGCGATAGGCGGTCTCGTCGCGGTTGGATTCGGCGCTCCGGTGGTGGTTGTGGTGCTGGCCGGCATCGCGTTGTTCCTGGTGACCTTCGTTCTGATCGGAGCTTGGGGACGGCGAGCGGTCCGCAGCCTTGACCCAACGCTCGCGGCGCGTTTTCCCTCGCCGCCAAAATCGCCAACTTAGGCTCGACCTACCGTCACAATCCACTAGCCGTGCTGGAAGTTGAAGGCCTCGCCAAGCGCTACGGCGAGGTGCTTGCGCTCAAAGAACTGACCGTCAGCGTCGAAGAAGGCCAGTGCCTCGTCTTGCTGGGCCGCAACGGCGACGGCAAGACCACGGCGCTGCGGTGCATGGCCGGCGTGCTGCTCCCCACGGCTGGCACGGTCAGGGTCGATGGCATCGATGCGGAAGACGACCCGGCCGCGGTCCGGGCCCGGGTCGGCTTGATGCCGGAGGTGCCCGGCCTGTACGAGCGGATGTCGGCGCGCGCCTACCTGGACCATTTCGGCGCGATCTACGACCTCGAACCGTCGGTCCGGCGCCACCGCATCGAAGAGCTCCTCGAGGTCTTCGAGCTCACCGATGCCGGCGATCGCTGGCTCGGGACGTTCTCGAAGGGGATGCGGCAGAAAGTCGCCCTCATCCGGGCAACCCTCCACCGGCCGAAGCTGGTGCTTGCCGACGAACCTACATCGGCGCTCGATCCCGACAGCGCGCGGCGCGCGTGGATCTATCTCAAAGAGCTGCAGAGAGAGGGCTGCGCACTCGTCATCTGCACGCACAGCATGGAAGAGGCGGAGCATCTGGCCGGCGACATCGGAATCATGTCCGCCGGCAGAGCGCTCGCCGTCGGCAACATGGTCGAGCTGCGCCGCCGCTCGGGATTGAAGATGCGGCAAGAGGTTCGCGATCTCCCAACGCTGCAGGACGTCTACCTCGCGATAGTGGACAACCACCGTGACCTGGCCGAAGCTAGATCGGCGTAAAGCCGCGCTCGTCGCGAGCCGCGACCTGAGGGATGCGGTCAGCGAGCTGCGCCTCATCGTGGCGATGGTCGCGCTGACCCTCGCGATCCCGATCGCTTCGGCGTCGGGAGTGCGCGCCCTGGCGGCCTTCGGCGGAGGCACCGCCGTTGTCAACCGGCTGTCCCTCGTGGGCGCGTTCTTCGTGGTCTTCATCCCGGCCAGCTTCTCGCTGGTTCTTGCACTCGAATCGTTCGTTGGTGAGCGCGAACGGACGACGCTCGAGGTGCTCCTTTCGACGCCGCTGCGGGAAGCGGAGATTTACGCCGGCAAGGTCGCTGCCGTGCTGACCGTCTCGCTGACCCTTTGCTACGGCGGCCTGATCGTCTACTGCCTGATCGCGTTTCCCGGGCTCGGGTATTTTCCGCTCGGAATTCTGCTTGCGCTGGCCCTTTCGACGATCTGCCAGGTCGCTGCGATGGTTGCCGGCGCGGTGATCATCAGCCTCAACGCTCGCACCATGCGCGCGGCCAACGTGATGGCCTCTTTCATCATCCTGCCCATGTCGATCGTGCTGCAGGTCGAGGCGGCCCTCATCCTCCTGGGGCGCGCCGATTTCCTCTGGATTTTCGCGCTGCTCATGGCGGTGGTTGCGGTCGTCCTGCTGCGCATGGGCTTCACCGGCTTCTCGCGCGAGGCGCTGCTCGCCCGCGACGTCGGGCTGCGTCAGCCGCTGCGGCGGGCGACACGTGCGGTGCGGTCGAGCTTCGCGACCCGCCCGGGCATCTTTCGGTTGATCTGGATGCGCCGAACTCCGATGTTGCTTGCTGCCGCGGGTTTGCCATTGGGAGTTCTGGCCGGCTACCTCGCCGGAGCGTCGAATGCAATCCCCTCA
>VBII01000120.1 GCA_005887735.1 Chloroflexota bacterium | reverse complement strand
CGCGCGCGCGGCTTCGGTGGCGTAACCATGGCCCCAGTGCGGCCGGTCGAGGCGCCAGCCGACCTCGACCGCGGGCATGAAGTGGGCTTCGAAGCTGGGCACTGACAGGCTGACGAATCCCACGAACGGCGCCACACCCGGGACCTAGATCGCCCACAGGCCAAAGGCGTGTTCTTCGAAGTGCTTCTCGATCTGGTCGACGAGTTCGTCCGAATCCTCGCGGCTGAGCGTGCCCACAAAGTACTGCATGACGACCGGGTCGGCGTTCAGCCGGGCGAACGGCTCGCGGTCGCTCGGGCGCCACCGCCGCAGAAGCAGGCGTTCAGTCTTTAGTTCCAAAAAGGGTGTCCCCAATTTAGGCGAGTCGGCCGCCGGCCGGCCTGCTTGAGGATGGTTAAGCTCACTGCATGGAAGACGAGATCAGCCGCCTTCGCAACGAGATCGCCGAG
>VBII01000119.1 GCA_005887735.1 Chloroflexota bacterium | reverse complement strand
TGGCTTGCGCTGAGTCGCGCCGCATTCCAACCGCGCTGTAAAGACCGCTGGCACAGCTTTGGGATTCCGTCAGACTCCCACAGGTGATCCTCGAAGCAGAGCGAGTGCTACGTGAGGTCTTTGCGCTCGAGGCCTTTCGCCCCGGGCAGGCAGACGTCGTCGAGGCCATGCTCGCCGGCCGCGACGTCCTCTCGGTGGCGCCCACCGGGTCTGGGAAGAGCATCAGCTACTGGGTGCCCGCGGTAGTCGACGGCGGGTTGACCCTGGTGGTCTCGCCGCTCATCGCGCTGATGAAGGACCAGGTCGACCGGCTCACCGCGCGGGGCGTCCCGGCGACGTTCATCAACTCGTCGGTGGAATGGCCCGAGCAGGCGGACAGGCTGCGCCGGGCAATCGCGGGCGAATACAGGCTGGTGTTCATGGCGCCCGAAAGACTTGGGCGGCCAAATTTCATGGAGCGACTGGCTGAGCTGCACGTGAGTCGGGTCGTCGTCGACGAGGCGCACTGCATCTCCACCTGGGGACATGACTTCCGGCCTGACTACCGCCTTCTCGCCGCGGCAATCCAATCGTGTGGGCGGCCGCCGGTGGCGGGCTTCACGGCCACCGCGACGCCGCAGGTTTTGGCGGACATCGCAAGGTCGCTTGATCTGAGGGATCCATTGATCTCGGTCACCGGATTCAACCGGCCGACCCTGACACTCTCGGTGGTCAGGTGTCGCGGCGATCGCGCCAAGCGCGAGGAGCTGCACCGCCTGCTTTCAAACCCAGGGCAGCGCGCGCTGGTCTATGTGGGAACTGTCAAAGCAGCCGAGGAGCTGGCCGCTGACATGGGCGCTGCCTGCTATCACGGGCAGCAGAACCCAGCGCTTCGCCGCGCGGTCCAGGAGGAATTCACCCAAGGACGCGTCAAGGTCGTGGTGGCGACTTCGGCTTTTGGCATGGGCGTGGACATTGCGGACATCCGACGCGTCATCCACTACCACCTCCCGGGCAGCCTGGAGGCGTACTACCAGGAGGCGGGCCGCGCCGGGCGCGATGGGCAGCCGGCGGAGTGCACGCTCCTCTACAGTCCCTCGGACCGCGATCTGCAGGCATTCTTCATCGAGCAGTCAGGCCTCGAGGATGGATCTCCGCTGAAGGAGCATGCGTACGCGCGGCTGGCGCAGATGATGGGCTACGCCGAGATGCGAGAGTGCCGGCATGCCCGAATCACGGATTACTTCGGTGAGACGGGTGTGGCGCGGCGATGCAGCGCCTGCGACAACTGCCTCGCTGCGCGGCCGCCAGAGGAGCCGGTGCCCGTCGACGCCGTCATGGCCGGGCTGGCCGCGGTCTCTCGTTTCAGCGGGCGGGTCGGACTTGCCAACGTCGCGGCCGTGCTCGGGGGCCGGCAGAGTCGATGGTCGGCTGGGCAACCATGGGTGGAGCAGCTTCCGTTCCACGGCTCTCTCAGGGCATGGAACGATCGCCGGGTCAGGCAGCTCCTCGCCGAGATCGTCGCAGCGGGGCTCGCCCGCCAGAGCTCGGGAGAGTACCCGGTCGTCGAGCTCACGGCGCGGGGTCGCGAGGTGATTGCGCGCGGGGCGCCGCCCGCGCTGACGCTGCCGGCGGAGGCGCCGAGCCCGAGCCCGAGCCGCGGGGGCAAGACATACGCCGAGGGCCCGGTGGAAACGGTCGACCGTCTCAAGCGTTGGCGCCTGGAGACCGCCCGCGCCACCGGGGTTCCCGCGTACGTGGTCTTCCACGATTCGACCCTCAACGCGATCGCGGCCGCCCAACCCGCCAGCCTCGCGGAGCTGCTGCGCGTGCCCGGCGTGGGAGATTCCAAGCTGAGCAAGTACGGCGAAGAGGTGCTGGAGGTGCTCCGACCCACATCGGTTTGAGGTTCAATTGCTCACTATTTGGGCCAGCCCCTCCGGCCCTTCGGGCCACCTGCCGGACTAGCCGGTCCAGGACGCGCTGCCCGCGCCTACTGATTGCCCCATGAATGGGGAGGACCAGTGCTACTCGACGCTGTCGAGGAACTTGAGCACCCGCTCTTTGAGCAGCGTCGCGGCACCTTCGTCGTAGTCGGGCAGGCTGCTGTCGGCGAACAGGTGTCGGTCGCCGGGGTAGAGGAACAACTCGGCTCCCTCGATCGTCGCAACGAGCTCGCGCGCGGCAGGGAGGCCTTCCGCAACCCACTCGTCGTCTTCCATCATGTGGATCTGAAGCGGAACTCCCGGCGGCCACGAGCCGCCGAACTCGGAGAGCGGGAAAGCAGCGGAAAACAGAAGGGCGCCCTTGCAGCGCGGGCGCGTCTGGGCAAGCTCCTGCGCGGGCATCGCACCGAGCGAGAATCCGGCATAGACAAGCTCGTTCGGTAAGCCATCGGCGGCGAGTCGACCGCGCTCCCCAATCGTCGCGAAGCCGACCTCCTTCGCATAAAGGACGCCCAGGTCGAGGTCGGTGAAGGTCTTGCCGTCGTAGAGGTCGGGGGCATGAACGACATGTCCGGCAGCTCGCAGGTCGTCGGCGAACGCGAGGAATCCGGGGGTCTGTCCGTGTGCGTGATGAAACAGCAGAACCTCCGCCACGTTGACCAGGTTATCCCCACCCTCTGCCGCCTCATCGTGGGAATCTCACTGGGCTGCGGTCTCTTGATGGCGGCCGAGGTGGAATCGATATTCGAGCAGGGTCTCGGAGTCGAGACCGAGCTGCCAGAAGAGCGTTGTCACGTCGCCATGGTGGCCGCGTTCGTGGAGGAGCAGATGCGTGATGAGCTCGCCCCGGCTGTACCGCACGGGCCGCCCGTCGATGTCGACCATGTGTTGCTTGCCGAGGTCGGCATCGGTCCATGCCTCGAGGTGGGATTGGAGCGCGTCGCGTGTGCGGCGCCGGTGCCCGTCGATCTGCGACCAGGTCAGGAAGTCATCGGAAGGGAGGTCCGGCATGGGCCTGCTGTCGAGGTCGACTATTGCCGGGCTCCAGCGGTCGTAGGCGAGGATGATGTGCGCGAGACAGTGGCGGAGGTCGGGCCACCCTGACCCGGGAGCTGCCGCACCAAGGGTCTCGTCGTCTGGGATCGCCCCTTTGATCTGTTTCCACGCCCAGCCTGTGTAAGAGAAAAGTTCTTGCAAAGCAGCTTTGTCCATCGCTGCAAGCCTAGGACGGGTTGGCACGGCTGCGGGCGTCACCCAGTCCCGCTAACCGAGGCTCAATTGGGCCGCCCCCCTCCCTATAGTGAGGCACCTCACTATGCCAACCCAAGTCGCGATCACGCATGGTGAGGTCCTCGAGGACAGCAGGGGCTACCTCTACGACGCCGCTATGCGCAGGGCCATCATCGAGATGGGCGGCAGCAGATCCGCAGACGTTCTCGAGGCGCTGGGTGCGCTCAGGCTCGCGGCCAAACTGATTCACGACGCCAGCGATCGCTTTGCCGAGCGCCACGGCCTTTCCGACAGTCGGGCTCGGGTGCTCACCCGCCTGGACCGCAGTCCCAAGCGGAGGCTGCCACTGGGAGCGCTGGCCGAGGGCCTCAGCGTCGCCCCCAGGACGATGACTGACATCGTCGATGTCCTCGAGCGGGACGGCCTGGTCAAGCGCATTGCCGATCCAGCGGATGGCAGGTCCGTGCTGGCCGAGATAACGCCGGCCGGCAAGGCCAAGATCAACACAATTCGCCGTGACGCCACAGCACGGCAGGCGGCGGTGGCGAAGGACTTCACGGCCGACCAGCTGGTCGAGCTCCGGCACCTCTCCTTGATGCTGGTCCAGAACCTGAGAGGTCGCTGACGCCATGGCTTTCGTGACTCGTCTAGCACTGCGCCTCGGGATGGTTGTCTTACTCGGGGTGGCCCTTCTCTTCGGCGGCGGCATCTTCGCCGCCACTCAGGTCCAGCAGGACCTCCTTCCGGATATCTCGATTCCCGCCGTCATCGTGGCCACGCCATATCCCGGCGCTTCGCCCGGGGTGGTGGACGTCCAGGTCTCCGTGCCGGTCGTCAACGCCATGCAGGGCGTGACCGGCGCCGACACCGTTCAATCCACCTCGAGTCAAGGCTCATCGGTGGTCATCGTGCTGTTCCGGGACGGCACCGACCTCAAGTCCGCGGTGCAGGATGTCAACTCGGCGCTGTCACGGATCCGGCCTTTGCTTCCGCCTCAGGCGACCAGCTTCACCGTCCAGACCTTCTCCACCAACAGCCTGCCGATCCTGGTTTACGCGGTGTCCGCCGACGAGCCGCTCGGCGACCTTGCCGGCCAGCTCCGCGCCCAGGCGCTGCCCAGGCTGAAAGGGCTCGCCGGTGTGTCGACGGTGAACATGACGGGGGCGCCGACGGACGAGGTCGAAGTCACCCTCGACCCCTTGAAGCTGGCCAAGAACGGCGTCACCGTCTCGCAGGTTGCGGCGGCGCTGCAGCAGGCGAGCATCGTCGCTTCAATCGGGTCGATCAAGGATGGCTCGGCGACGATTCCCCTCCAGGTCTCGGGCTCGCTGACCAGCCTCGACCAGATCCGCGCTGTCACCGTCACCCCGACGCTCGTACCGCGCGGCCAGGCGCCGGCCCCGATTCGCATCGATCAGCTCGGCACGGTGGGCGTGACCTCGGTCCCCGCCGACACCATCACGCGAACCAATAACAAGCCGAGCATCGGCTTGCAGATCGTCAAGGGACCCAACGCCAACACGGTGACCGTCGCCCATGAGGTGTGGGATGCGCTGCCGGGGATCCAGTCGTCGATCGGCAATGGTGTCCACTTCGCAAGCATCTCCGACCAGGCGACTCCGATCACCCAGGCCATCGGCGACATCCTCCGCGAGGGCCTGGCAGGCGCGGTGTTTGCCGTGCTCGTGATCTTCGTGTTCCTGCGCAGCGCGCGAGCCACCGTCGTCGCGGCGATCTCGATCCCACTCTCGTTGTTGGTGGCGTTGATCGTGCTCTGGCAGCAGGGGATCACCCTCAACATCCTCACCCTCGGCGGGATGATGGTCGCGATCGGCCGCGTCGTCGACGACTCGATCGTCGTGCTCGAAAACATCAGCCGCCACGTGAGCGAGGGCGAGAAGCCGATCGTGGCCGCATACACCGGCGCGCGCGAGATCGTCACGGCGGTCACGTCCTCGACCCTCACCACCGTCGCCGTGTTCCTGCCGATTGTTTTCCTGACCGGCATCGCCGGCAGCTTCTTCCGGCCATTTGCGCTGACGGTCGTGGTCGCCCTGCTGGCGTCTCTGGTCGTAGCGGTCACGGTCGTGCCGCTCCTTGCGTCACGCCTGCTGCCTGCGATCAAGGCTGAAGGCGCAGACCGGCGCTTGACCTGGAACTGGATGCAGCGGATCTACGTCCCCGTGATCCGCTGGGCCACCGCTCACAGGTGGCTCACCCTGGGCGCCGCGGCGGTCTTCTTCATCGCGTCGATGGCGTTGATCCCGCTCCTCCGGGTGAACCTGCTCGACCAGTCGTCGAGCCCGACGTTTCCGGTTTCGATCGCGATGCCGGCCAACTCGACCCTCTCGCAGACGGACGCCGAGACCCAGAAGGTCGAGGCGCTCATCACCGGGGTCGACGGCATCACTGCATTCCAGGCGACGGTCGGCGGACAGGGCGGCCCGTTCGCCGGCAGCGCGGACCCGACCCAGGCGTCGGTCCTGGTCCTCGTCGCCGGCGGCCAGTACGACCTTGCGCTCGCCGGCGTGAAGCGCGCCCTGAATGCTTACAGCGGTCCGGCCAAGCTCCAGGTGGGCCAGGCGCAGAACAGCTCGAACGCCAGCAGCAGTCAGATGCAGGTGGACGTCCGAGCGCCGGACCCGGCCACGCTCCAGATCGCCAACGACAGCGTGATGGCGGCGCTGTCAGGGGTCCCGGGGCTCGCCCAGCTCCAGACCAACCTCGTCGTATCCAAGCCGCAGTACGTGCTGGTCCCCACGGACAAGCTTGCCGCCTCGGGCCTCAACCTCCAGACCCTGGCGGCGCTGCTGGCGCAGCAGATAAACGGCCAGGTGGCGACCACGGCAAACCTACCGCAGGGGACGATGGTGGTCCGAGTTCAGCTGCCGCCCGGCACCGCCGACACACCCGCCGCTCTGGCCGCGCTTCCCATCCCGACCGCGCTTGGCGTGGTGCCTCTGTCGACACTGGCCACCCTCCAGCTCGTGACCGGGCCTCAAACGGTCAATCGCGTCAACGGCGACCGCGACGCGACCATCACCGGGACCATCACGGGCAACGACACGCGCGCCGTCCAGAACAACGTCACGAACGCGCTGAACGGAGTGACGCTTCCGACTGGCGCCACGATTTCAACGGGCGGCGTCTTCGCGCAGCTGGCGACGGTGCTCACGCAGTTCGCGCTCGCGTTGCTGGCGGCGATCGGTCTGGTCTATCTGATCATGGTCGCGACATTCCGCTCGCTGATCAAACCGCTCGTGTTGCTCGTTTCGATTCCCTTCGCCGCAACGGGGGCCATCATCGCGCTGGTCATCACCAACACATCGCTGTCGCTGCCAGGCTTGATCGGCATCTTGATGCTTACCGGAATCGTGGTCACCAACGCCATCGTCCTGCTCGACCTGGTCGAGCAGTATCGCGATCGAGGTCTTTCTCTACATGACGCCATCATCGAAGGCGGCCGTCACCGACTTCGTCCAATCCTCATGACGGCATTCGCGACGATGCTGGCCCTCGTCCCGCTCGCAGTCATCGGCGGTGGTGGAGGCGTCGGCGGAGCCTTCATCAGCCGGCCACTGGCGATCGTCGTCATCGGCGGTCTGTTCACCAGCACCGTGCTGACGCTGGTGCTCGTCCCCGTCCTCTACACGCTTGCGTCGCGATTCGCCGGGCGCCGCTCCACGCAGGAGCTGGACGATATGCTCGACGCGGCGGAGGATCGTCGCTTCAAACCGATCGGGTTCCGCGGCATGCAGGAGTACGTCGTAGGGATCTTCCTCGAGCCCGCGCCGGGCATGCAAGGCGACCCGAAGGTCCTGGAGTCGATTACGAAGAGTGGGATGGGCATCAAGCCCGTCACAGGGAGCGCCAGGATGCGCATCGAGGTGGCCGGCGTGCAGGCGGCTTTACGTGCTGTCGGACGCGGTTCCGGCTGACGGCAACGGGAATCGGCCGGTGGCTAGCCTGGCCCGATAACGGGCATCGTCATGATCGACGAGACGTAACGATGCGAGCGGCCATCTGCAACGGACCCCACGCGATCGATCGGGCGTCACGGACATCGTCGCCGAGCGCGGCGATGCGGCGATCGAAGCGTCAGGGAGCTTACTGACGGAGTTGGCGTCGACGCCGCTTTCGAGTGCGTCGGCACGGGTCAGTCCGTCGCGACGGCGTTGGCTGTCACGAGGCCAGGGTCTATGGTCGGAATTGTGGGTGCGTCGACGCTTCGATCGCCGACACGATCGTTTTCCGCAACGTTGGGCTGCGAGGCGGCGTTGCGCCGGCGCGCGCTTACATTCCAGAGCTGCTGGGGGATGTCTTCGAGGGTCGCATCAATCCGGGGCGCGTCTTCGACTTCGAGACCGATCTCGACCACGTTGCGGAGGCTTATGCCGCCATGGACGAACGCCGCGCCGTCAAGTCGCTCTTGCGAATCGGCATCATGGAGGTGACGCGATGATGCAGTGGACGCGCGACCAGCTCGAGCACTTTGGAAGGGCGGAAGAGGTTCAGATCGAATCTTTCCCTCGCGGCGGCGGGCGACCAAAGCCCGTGACCACGTGGGTGGTCCGGATCGGCGACGATCTGTACGTCCGGTCCGTAAGGGGACGCAACGGACATTGGTTTCGTGGCGTCCAGGAGACACATGACGGCCGCATTCGGGCTGGAGGCATTCAGCAGGACGTCACTTTCGTGGACGCCGACCATGCAGTCGAGAAGGATGTCGACGACGCCTACCGAGCCAAGTACCGCCGCTACTCGGGCGCCATCCTCGACAGCGTCCTGACGACCGAGGCTCGGTTGGCAACGCTCAGGGTTGTGCCACGCAATCAGCAGCGGGACTGCTGAAAGTCAGGACTGGCGGCTTTCCTTCGCCACCGGCTTCAGATCGCCCTTCAGCGCATCCTCGTACGCGGCCCACAACACCCCGTACGCGGCCACCAGGCCTTCGGGGCGGGGCAGG
>VBII01000124.1 GCA_005887735.1 Chloroflexota bacterium | reverse complement strand
GTGGTCCGTTTCGAGGGTGTGCCTCGGATCGAGCGCGTTGTCACGCGGCAGGGACGTCGCCTGCCATGTGACTTCGCAGTGGTCTCAGTCGGCATCAGGCCTGCGGTCGATGCACTTGCGAGCAGCGGAGTGGCGCTCGACAACGGCGTGCTAGTCGACGAGCTTTGCAGGACGAATATTCCTCAAGTGTTCGCCGCTGGTGACGTGGCCAGCCACCTTCACCCCCTGTTCGGCCGCATTCGCGTTGAGCACTACAACAATGCGGAGAAGCAAGGCGCCGCAGCCGCCAGATCAATGCTTGGAATCGGCGCGCCTTACGCATACGCCCACACGTTCTGGTCGGATCAGTACGACCTCAAGCTCGACTACGTGGGCCATGTGCGTAAGTGGGACCGGTTCATCGTGCGTGGCTCGCTGGACGAGAGGAAGTTCCTGGGCTTCTACCTCGCCGACGGCGTGGTGAAGGCGGCTGTCGGGGTGAATCGCGGCGGCGATCCCGAGCTCGACGAGCACGATGAGATGGCTGCGGCGGGGAGGCTAGTCGCGAAACGGGCGCAGCCCGATCCGCGCGCACTCGCCGACGAAACCAAGGACCTGAGCGAAATGTGACGTGCCCTGGGTCACGCTTGCGTGATCGGATTAACGCCGCGCCATGACACGCACGCCCAGGTCACTCGCCGACTCGAAACGGCGCGGACGAAAGTGTCTGTCGTGGTGGGCGGTGATGGATCGCCGACACCGCTGACAGACAGCCTGCGTCTAATCGTCTAAGCCGGCGGCCGAGGTCGGCCGGGACTAAGCATCGAGCTCAGCAAGATACGTCCGTGCCCCGCCGGCGAGGTCATCTCGACCTGCCCGTTCGTAAGATCGAACGCTGTCAACGATCAACTGCCTAGCCTCATCAAACCGTTCAAGCTGACAGGCTGCGCTGGACCGCCACTGCTGAACCAAGCCCACGTAGCGAAGAGCCCGCTGTCGCTTGTAGATGGGCAAGGCATCGGTCCAATAGTCAAACGCGCTCTGGAACCGATCCTCCATGTAAGCGACCACGCCGAGGCCGAACAACGCTCTGGCCTTCAACCTGTCGCTCTTGATCGTCTCCGCGACTTGTTCAGCTTCGTGATAGTGACGTCCTGCGGATTCAAGGTTTTTCTGGTTTCCGTAAGCGTCTCCGAGTTTGATGAGTGCATCAGCCAAGTAGGCCTTGTTGGGGAGTCTCCGTAAGCGCGGCAGTTCGGCGTCAAGCACTCGAGCGGCATCCTCCCAGTTTTTGCGACCGAGAGCTACGTCGGCGAGCCCTACACCTGCACACGCGACGCCTAACTCGTAACCGTGTTCCGTAGCAATTTGCCGTGCCTCGATGAACGACACCTCAGCGGATTCCAGCGCCGAGCAGACTACTTCAAGATGACCGAGATTGACCAGATCTTCGACTGCGGATACGGGGTTGTGAACTAGCCGCGCCCGAAGCAAGTCCAATTGCAGGAAGTGGATTCGAACCCGCCGTCCAATTGAGCGGGTTGGGGAACGCAGTTGTCTATGCATCATCACTGCCGCAGCGGGAGCGGCCGCCGCGGTGGCTACATACATGAGCAGCAAATTCTGGGGATCACGGAAGGCCAGCCAAACAACGCCTGCATAGAAGCCGGCACCAATAGCGAGGCGAATCAGGCTGTGGTAGCGCATGGCCGCTACCTGAACGATCGCGATTGGGAACAGCGAATATCCGACGAGCTGGGCGACGTCACCCATGCTGTAGATGCCGGCTGTCCGAACGCCCAGGAAGTCGGTCACCGAACCCAGCGTGACTATTTCCGCGTAATTAGCGAGACCCCCGCCCACGATCAAGCCAGCACAGCCATCCAAAAGGCTTGGCGCCTCGGGGTGTGAGCTTCGAAGCGCCCAGAGAAGCAAAGGAAGGCTTCCAGCGGCCAGGATCATGATCGGGACTAGGGGCACGGCCGTGTTCAAATTCTGGACATGCTTGATGTATAGAACGGGCGAGATGAGCCAGAACCAGTGGTTCATCGCTACGTGCTCCCGAGCGTAGGCGCCAGCCGCTAGCGAGGCGACACACGCTACTGACGCGCAACCAACGAACCAAGCCAGCCCGCGCAGCCTGATCATTTCGATGCCAATTCAGGCATGGTAAATCGGCTCTAGATCACAGGTCTGCCGGCGCAGCGGTACGCTGCTTATCTTGTTACGCCGAAGGCGTCGTTTTGCCTCCACATCGGAGGCAGTTTGACTCCACTGTGGCGAGCGATTTTCAGCGCCAGACGAGCGTCGTGAGATCGTCGTGAACGTCTCAAATTTGCCATTCAGTAGAGGCTGCCGGTGACGAAAGCGCCGCTGAAATAGTCCAGGATCACGGTGGCGTGGCGGGCGGGCAGTGGGCAGCGGGTCGGTCCGTTCGGGTTGTATGGGCCACAGCTGGCCCACCCGAATGAGCCGGTGAAGGTGATGGCCCACACCAACCGATTGGGCGAGCTATAGGGGTCCCTTCCGAATTGCGAGAGCGGCCCCGCATTTGCCCAGCGGACCTCCGTCGGGGTCGTGGATTGCGCCATCCCTTCGTGGCTGGCCATTCGTATCGCTTGATCGCGAGAAATCCCGCCAGGGCGGAGCGACGTCTCGGTCGCATGTCTGAACACCCCAACGGCGATTACCAGCAGGATGACGATCGCCGCCGCCGCCAGACCGACATACACGACGCGCCGGTTCATTGATTTGCGAAAGCTAAGTATGGGGAAGGACCGACCGGTTTGACCCAACCAAGGACTGGTCGGTTGTCTGCCAGAGTGGGCGGTGGTGGATCACCGACGCCGTTGGCAGACAGCCTGCGCCTGATGGCCTGATATCGCTGGCGGTACATTCCAAGAGTGGGACTCGATCTCTACGCCGGCACGCTGACCCGGTACTACTCAGGGCAATGGGAAACGATCGTCCAGCAGTCCGGCAACGGCGAGAGGACATTTGTCTTCCGGCCACCGGGGAGCTTGATTGATGCCGACCCCAGTCGCGCGAACCAGCAGGTCCTGGAGTGGCGCTCACGGGTTTCGCGCGATCTTGCTGGAGTCAACGCGCTCCCGGAGCCTCTGGACTGGCCAGAGGATCTAGAGCAGCCCTACTTCACTGACAAGCCCGACTGGCCGTGCTTCGGGGCACTGGTCCTGCTGGCCGCATACACCGATGCAGGTGAGCCCGCGCCGCCGGAGCTGCCTGAGGACTGGGAGCAAGACCCGACTCTGCGACGAATGGAAGGTGCCACTAATTCAGGCGCTGAGGTTCGATACCCGCACCTGTACTTTGTCGATTGGTGGCTGCCAGTCGGGGACCTCCCGATTTTCAATACTCCGTCTCCAATCAAGAAGCCGATCCGTATTGCCTCGCTGCCGCACCTCCTTCACCACTTGCGTGACCTCAACCGGCGGACCTATCAGGTCCGCGCAAGTGAATCAGGGGATTTCTATGTGGACGTGCCGCCGCGCGAAGAGCGCTCCCTTGAGGCGCTCGCGCGTGCAGGCCTTGCGATCATCCTGCAGGTAGCCACGAAGGCCTCGCTGCACCGGCTGCCAATGCTGCTCGATTACTGAAATGTTTGCGTTCCGTTCGGGCGAAAGTGTCTGTCGTGGTGGGCGGTGATGGATCCGAACCAGCATTGATGACCATCCTGGCCAAGGCCAAGGCGATCGTCGGTTAGGCGAACCTTCAAGAGATTCATGCTCGCTACCAGTCCCATGGCCCCCACCACCAGATGAGGAAGGCTACGGTCGCCACCAATCCAGCAAAGGCCCCGAAGAAGAGCGGGCCATTCGATAGGACTGATTGCTCAGAGCGCGGGTCGCAGGCGCAAGAGATCGCCGGGTCGGTAGGGTCATAAACGATTGCAACGGAGGAGCCGACCTTGAGGCCGCCCCAGTTGTCGCCCGGCGCCTCTCCGCAGGCGCTGTAGGGCGATCCGTTCTCCACATACCCGTAACAGATGGAATTGTGCTGTTCGACTGACGTCACGGTTGCCGAGCCGGAGGCCGAATGCGCTACGAGGTCATCGATCCTGGTCGAGTAATCGGCCTGTCCGAGCTTGTCCACTCCGAAGACCAGGAGGAACGCCAAGAGATAGACGCCGAAAGCGAACAAGACGTCCCGCCCAAAGTTCGTCGGACGCGCCCGATCGCGGGTCACGGGATCATTCTGGGCACCGCCAGCTCGAAACCGTGCGGACGAAATTGTCTGTCGTGGTGGGCGGTGATGGATTCGAACCAACGGCCTCCTCGGTGTAAGCGAGGCGCTCTAGCCAACTGAGCTAACCGCCCGAAAGCGCGTCCAAGTCTACTTAGC
>VBII01000118.1 GCA_005887735.1 Chloroflexota bacterium | reverse complement strand
CGACCACCAGCCGGTTGTAGGCCGTCACCGCCCCGCTCACCTTGCCGCCTCCGGCGATCTCGATGTCACCGGTGGCCTCGAGCGTTCCGTCGACGGTGCCGGCTACCTGGAGGTCGCCTTCGATGTACAGCTGGCCGACCAGGCGGTCTTTCGGACCCAGGACCACCGAGTTGCGCCCGCCGTTGGCGCCGTTCTCGGCCGGGACCGGGGTCGGGACCCTACTGACCGGACGCCTGGTGCTCAAAGTCACCCATCCGGACGTGTCCGTTCAGCGTCGCGCCATCGTCGATCTGCAGCCTGCGGACCTGGATGTCGCCGCTCAACTTCGAGTTCCTGCCCAGGGTCAGCTTGTCACGCGCGGTGACCGCACCCTCGACCGCTCCCTTCAGTGACACGTTCGCGCCTTCGAGCAGAGCCATCACGCTCGCGCCGCTGGCGACGTCGATGTTGCCGGTCACGCGGACCTCGCCCTCGACGCGGCCGTCGGCATGCACCGATCCGTCATAGATCAACTTGCCTTCCAGGATGTCTCCTGGACCCATCGAGAACTGCTTCTTGCCGTCACGTTTGACTTCGCCGTTTTCCACAGAAGCCGCGCCTTCGGCTACCGCCTCCTGAACGTCCATGCGTTACCCCCGACTTGGAATTTTTGCGACCCCGGCACCCCGGAATCAGGCGCTAAAGGTTATCCGACAATGGCTGCGAATTGAGGACACATGTGTTTAGAACATGCCAGGCAATCTTTCATCGGTTGGTCTCGCGCCGGACAAAAAGGGCGGTGCCGACGACCACGAAGACACCAAACATGACAACGATGACCAACAAGTTGATCGCAGGGTCGAAAAGAACAACTTTGTGGTACTCCGGATGGCCCGCGTAGACGACCCCGCGAATCAGGTCAACCACGTACCGCATGGGGGAGATCCGCGACAGGATTTCCAAGTACCACGGCAGGATGCCGATCGGGTTGAAGACCCCCGCCAGGAAAAACTGCGGCAGGATCAGGAACTGAAAGATCTGGTTGGCCGCGCGCTGATCGTTCCAGCAGGCAGCTGATCACGGCGACCGGGAGCATCAGGGCGATCTGTTCGGGAGAAAGCGAGACGCGCAGCACGATGGCGAAGAGCACCAGCGGGGCCGCCTGCGCCAGCGCCACCAGCGACTCGCCGAGGATCTTGCCGAAAACTATCGAATAGCGCGAAACCGGTGAGACGAACATCTCTTGCGCAAAGTCGTTGAATCGGTCCTCTGCGAGCCAGGCCATGCCGGCCGCGGTCGACTGGAAGATCGTCATGCCGAGCACGCCTGTAAACGTAAAGCCGATGAAGTTGAACCCTGTCGCTCGCCCGAGGTTTAGCTGCAGCGTGCCGCCGAGCAATCCCATGAGCAGGAACGGGAGCACGAACGTGCCGATCAGGCGACTGCGGTCGCGCAGAAATTTCATGAGGTCGCGTTCGGCGATCGCAGCGACCGCATACAGCTCATTCATCGGCCAGGATCCTGAGGTATGCATCTTCGAGCGATGGCTGCCGGGTGCGCAGCTTGCTCAAAGGCACCTCGAGACTCCGGATCACTTCATGTGCGGATCGCTTATCGAGTCTCACCGTGAAAATGCCGTCTTCTTCAAACTGCAGATTCATCCCCGTCAACTCACGTCTCAGCCGATCGCGGTCGGTCGAGTCGAGCTCGAGGTATTCATCGCCCGGACGCGCGGTGACCTCGCCTGGGCTGCCCATCGCGACGATGCGCCCGTGGTTGAGGATGCACAACCGATCAGCCTGTTCGGCCTCCTCCAGGTAATGGGTCGTGAGGAGCATGGTGACGCTGTACTGCTCCCTCACCTCGCGCAGGTAGGCCCACAGACTCCGCCGGCTGGCCACATCCAGGCCGCGAGTGGGCTCATCCAGAAACAGCACCTTCGGCCGATGCATGAGGCCGCGGATGATCTCGAGCTTCCGCTGCATTCCACCCGACAGCTTTTTGACCGGCCTGAACATCTCGCTCTCCATACCCAGGACGGAGGCCAGATCGCGCACCTGCGCGCGATACGCGGCGGGCATCAACCGGAAGGCAGGTCGATACGGGTACAGCCCGTAGAGGATGGCGTGAAGGCGCACGTTCTCCTCGCCTGACAGGTTCATGTCGAGGCTTGGGTTCTGAAAGATTATGCCGACCTGCCGCCGCACGGCAGATGCCTCCCTGGCCAGGTCATGACCGCAGATCCAGATACTGCCCGAGGTGGGCGCCAGGGTCGTGGTGAGGATGGAGATGGTCGTCGTCTTGCCCGCGCCATTGGGTCCCAGCAGGGCGAAGAACTCGCCGGCCTCAACCCGCAGGCTGATCCCGTCGACCGCGTTTACCTTCGCCTTCCGATACCGCTTGACCAGGTCGCGGACCTCTACGGCGGCTGGATCAGGTTGCGACATGCTCCTTCTTGAGCGCCCTCTCGAAACCAGCCAGTGACCTGTCCACCATGTCGTCGTTTGCGGTCAACGAGATGCGGAACCATCCTGGTAATTCGAACATCCCGCCCGGAAGCACGAACACGTCCTGCTCCGCAAGATGTCGCGTGAATTCCCGCTCGTCGGCGATCGGCGAGCGCACCATCACGTAGAAAGTGCCCTCAGGATTCACCGTCTCGTAACCCATCTCGGTCAGTGCGCTGACGATTCGATCGCGCCGGCGCTGCAGCGCATCGACGTCCACGCTCACCTTCTCGAGGTCTTCCATCGCGTACTGCAT
>VBII01000121.1 GCA_005887735.1 Chloroflexota bacterium | reverse complement strand
TCTCCTTTTCTTTCTCCTCTTTATCGGCTTTCGCTTTGTCTTTCTCGCCGACCTTGGTGGGGGTGAGGATGATGTCGTCGATCAGTCCGTATTCCTTGGCCGCTTCGGCGGTGAGGAAATAGTCGCGCTCGGTGTCCAGGGTCACCTTCTCGATCTTCTGACCGGTGTGCCGCGCGAGGATCTGGTTCAGCTGTTCACGGGTGCGAAGGATTTCCTTCGCGTGGATCTGGATGTCGGTGGCCTGCCCCTGCATCCCGCCCCACGGCTGGTGGATGAGGATGTTGGCGTGCGGCAGCGCGTAGCGCTGGCCGTGGGCTCCGCCGGCGAGCAGCACCGCGGCCATCGAGTACGCCATGCCGATGCAGATCGTCGAGACCGGGGGGCGTATGTACTGCATGGTGTCGTAGATCGCAAGCCCGGCCGTCACCTGTCCGCCGGGGCTGTTGATGTAGAGCGCGATCTCCTTGTCCGGGTCCTCGGACTGCAGGAAAAGAAGCTGCGCGACAACCAGGTTCGCCACCTGGTCGTCGATCGGAGTCCCGATGAAGACGATGCGCTCTTTGAGCAGTCGCGAGTAGATGTCGAACGCGCGCTCGCCGCGACCGGTGTTCTCGACCACCATCGGGACGAGGTAGCTGGATGGGTGCTGATTGCTGGTCATGTCGCGCACAACGTCATTCTAGACACGCCCTCCCCGGATGCCGTCAACTAGCGACCTCTAGAAGGCGGTCGAGGACCCTCCGCCGGCGCAGGCGTGAGGCGAAATAGCGGCGCACGGACGCGCTCGATTTCAGCTCGGCAACCTGGCCTTTGAGCTCGTCATCCTGCTCCGCCTGCTCCTCCAGGTACTTCTCCACGTCCTCGTCGGATGGATCGAGGCCTTCGCGCCTGGCGAACTCGGCGAGGACGAGGTCGACCTTGAGCCGTGCCTCGGCCTCGGGACGCTCGTCCGCCATCCATTGGTCGACCGACTTGCCGAGATACTCCAGGTAGCGGTCCAGCTTCATGCCCTGCCGGTTGAGGCTGCGCTCGAGCGCCTCGAGCTGGCTTGTGAGCTCGCGGTCGACGAGCGTCTCCGGCACGTCCACTGCCGACGCATCGACCAGCGCCTTGACCACAGCCTGCTCGCGCTCCATCTTGACCAGCGCGGCCGCGGACTCCTCCAGCTCTTCGCGCACCGCGGTGCGATACGCGCCGGCCGTTTCCTGTTTTCCGTTGGTCATGCTCTGGGTCAGGGCGTCGTCGAGCGTGGGAAGAACCTTTTCCTTCACGCCCTGCACGGTCACGCGAATCGTCGCCTCTTTGCCCGCCAGCTCAGGGTTGCTGTAGCTCTCGGGAAAGTTGACCTTCGCCTCGCGCGTTTCACCACCAAAGGTGCCTGGCAGCACGGCGAGCAGCTCGGGGAGCAGAACGCCCTCTTTCACTTCAGCCTCGGTCGACTTGCGCGACTCCGATTCCACCACCTTGCCGTCCGCCTCGACCTCGATGTCTATCACCGCGAGATCACCGGTGCGCACCTCGCGCTCCACGGGCGTGATCTCGGCCATCGGCTCGCGGAGCTCATCGAGGCGGCGTTCGAGCATTTCATCTGTGACTTCATGCGAGTGGTCGGGCGGCTCGATCTTCAGCGTCTTCACGTCGGCCAGCTCAACCTCCGGCATCACGCTGATCGTCGCCTTCAGGCGGGCCGGACGGCCGCGCTCGAGCTCCAGGACTTCGATGTCTGGGTTGTCGATGGGGTCGATCGACTTCTCGTCCAGGGCCTGGCGCACCACCTCGGGCACCATCGTCTCGACGACCTCTTCGCGCAGCGCCGCGGGACCGATCCGGGATTCGACCAGCGCTCGCGGCGCCTTGCCGGGACGGAAGCCCTCGATCTTGGCGCGCGACGCGAGCCGGTTCAGCACCCGCTCGTAGGTCGCGTCGACCACGTCCGCCGGCACCTCGATGGTCATGCCGAGCTTGCTTTTCGGGAGCTGCTCCGTGACGACAGAAAGGGGTTCGGGCACGAGCCCGAATTCTACTGAGACCGTAGGGGGAACCCTTCCGTGTTCCCCCTACGTCGGGGCGCTCGCCGGGCAGTCAAAATCCGTGATTGCATCAACGCCCGCCGGACGAGCGCCCCTAACCCCTTCCGGAGACGAATGATTTATGAAATGGTGTCCCCAGGTAACGTCGGGAGCCCTTGTGGGGAGCGGGTTGCCGCCGGATTAAATCCGGCGGCAAGACGAGATGCTCAGGGGCGCGGGGGGGAACCCTCCGGGCTCCCCCGAGGAAAGAGTTTCTCAAAGAGTCTCCGCCATCCACGTTGCGGAGGCGATTGTGGGACGCGGGTTGCCGCCGACTGAATCCGGCGGCAAGACGAATGCTTGGGGATTGCCCTTTAGCAGTTCGGCGGGGTCTTCTGTGGGTTCGGACACGCGGTTGGCTTCGGCGATGGGCTCGGGCTTGCCAGGACCGGGCCTCCCGGGTCGGGCGGCACGACGTACACAGGAGCGCTCGGCGTCGGGCTCGGCGGGTTGTCGCCCGGCAGCTTGTCGATGTGCGTTGTGTCCATCAGGAACCAGCTGTTGCCCGGACCCGACACCACATCGGGCGGGGGCGTGTACCAGCGGTTGCCCGGGGTTCCATCCAGCGCCCGCGACACGAACTCGTGGACTCCCGGCGACGCGACGTACACGCCGTCCGAGCCGCCGATCATGGTGTAGCGGTTGTCCTTGATGTCGCCCACCCACAGGCCGGTCGCGAGGTCCGGCGTGAAGGCGACGGTGACGGCGTCTTTGAAGTTGTCGGTGGTGCCGGTCTTGGCGGCGACGATGCGGTCGCTCCAGTGCAGCGCGCTGTTGCAGCCGAAGATCATGCATCGGTTCTGGTCGTCGGACATGATCTGGGCCATGATGAAAGCGACTCCAGGATCGATCGCCTGACGCGCGCGCTGGTCGGGGTGATCTTGGTAGAGGACCTGGCCGTGCGAGTCGGTGACGGTCAAAACGGCCTGCGGCGTGTGGTAGACGCCCATGTCGGCGTAGGTGGCAATGCCGGCCACGTGCTCGAGCAGCGTGATCGGGTAGCCGCCGAGCGTCAGCGAAGGACCGTATTCGTCCGCCGGCGCGAGCGGCGTGTAGCTGCCGTCGGGGTTGACGTACCGGGGATCGACGTTCATGTTTCGCATCCAGGACAGGACGGCCGGCACGCCGATCGAGAGCTCGACCTTCACCGCTGCGATGTTGAGCGAGTTGCCCATCGCCTTCTTCAGCGGCAGCACTCCATGCGTCTTACCGTCGTAGTTGTAGAACTTGGTCGTGCTGTATGCGTCCTTGTAGACGAGAGGGCTCGGGCCGTCGTACACGGGCGTGTCCACAGTGGCCGCGCGCGCGTTGATCACCGCGCCATAGGTGTACGGCTTCATCGAAGAGCCCATGTTGCGAGGGATCGTCGTGTAGTTGATCTGGCCGGCGTCCGCGTTGTAATTCGGCGACCCGACCATGACCAGGATGTCACCTGTGGTGGGCTGGATCGCGACGAGGCCTGACGAGAGCTGGCCATTGCGATCGCGGTAGAGATTCCTATCGAGGTTGCTGCTCACCACCTGCTGGCCCATCTGCTGTCGCTCCCAGTCCAGCGTGGTTTTCACGTTGAGCTGCTGAATGCCGGGCTGAAAGCCAAGCTGCCGCAGCTCGGCCAGCACGTAGTCGACGAAGTGAGGCGCCTTGTAGGAGTTGGTCGGCGCGTGGTAAACCAGCTTTTCCGCCACCGCTTTATCCAGCTCGTCTTGCGAGATGAAGTTGGCGCGAACCATCGCCTGCAGGACTTCGGTCTGGCGAAGCTTCGCCGCATCAGGGTGCAGCACGGGATTCCACTCGGTCGGGGCCTGGGGCAGGCCCGCGAGCATCGCGGACTGGGCGAGGTCGAGCTTGGAGGCGGGGACCTGGAAGTAGCTCTCCGCCGCGGCCTCGATGCCGTACGACTGCGAGCCGTAGAAGCTCTTGTTCAGGTAGAGCTCCATGATCTGGTCCTTGGTGTAGGTCTGGCTCAGCTCGTAGGCGAGGGCGAGCTCCTTGATCTTGCGGCTGGCCGTCTGGTCAGGCGTCAGAAACTGCTGCTTGGCAAGCTGCTGCGTGATCGTGCTGCCTCCACCGACGACGTGGCCGGCGCGAATGTTGTCGAAGGCGGCGCGGATGATGCCGGCCAGGTCGAAGCCGGGGTTGGTGTAAAAACCGCGGTCTTCGATGGCCACGGTTGCCTGGATTGCGACCGGCGAGACGTCCTTGAGCTTGACTGCCAACCGGTGGTCGCCCTGGTTGCCGACATCGGCGAGCACGACCTTGCCGGTGTTGTCAGTGATCAGCGTGTCGCCGGCGAAGGCCGCGGAATCAAGGCCCTGGATCGAAGGCAGGCTGTCGAAAAACGACTGCGCGTACGCGTCGGCGGCGAGGCCGATCACGAACATCACGGCCACCACGGCCGCGAGGCCGCGCAACATCGTGGTCCGGCGCATCTTCTGGCCGATCGGCGACCACGCCGCGTGGATCCGCGCTCGAGGACTGTGTCCCCCCTTAGTCTTTATCCGCTCAGGAACGTTTCGAGCCATGGCTTGGAGGCGCGCAGGATTCTACGCTGTCCCGCCCTGTCGAACGCCGGTCGCCGGGATAGGGTTACGCGCGCCGGATCCGCGAGATCAGACCGTCCCTCGCCAGCCGCCACTCCTCAGGCTCGACGGCCTTCGAGAAGACGATGCCGAGCACGTAAACGATGAAGCCGGCAGGAGCCACGAGGAAGATCGAATAACGGCGCAGCGGGTACAGGACGAGCCCCATGACGATTCCGGCGGCCAGGATTCGCCAGCTGAGCCGGATCACCGGCAGGCGCAGCTCGGGCCTCTTCAGCTGAACGAACCACCAGCCGAATGTGCACAGCGCCGCTTCGGTCAGCACGGTCATCGTGCTGGCGGCGAGGAACCCGTAGAGCGGGACCAACGCGAGGTTGAGGGCGATGTTGATCACCGCAGCGAGACCGGTCGCCCAGGCGTTGAAGCCCTGCCGGTTCATCGCGTTCAACATCGCGTAGAAGGCCGAGTTGGCGAAAAGGAAAACGATCCCGAAAGCGAGGATGCGCAGCGCCGGCTCCGACTGCGTGAATGCGCCCGACCGGTTGAAGATCTGGTTGATCGGATGCACGAGCACGAACGTGCCGACGGTCAGCGGCCAACCGAGCAGCACCAGGACTTTGAAGAATCTCTCGTAGGCCAGCTTGAGCGCTGTGGCATTGCTCACGAAGTACACGCCGAGTAGCGGATAGACAACGGTCTGGATTGCTAGCGGCACAAACTGAAGGGCCTCGAATGGCTTGTACGCAAAGGTGTACCAGCCGACCTCGGCAAAAGGCCGGAAATGCTGGAGGATCAGCACGCCGGCGCGGAAGTACACGTTGGTCAGGAAGAACGTGATGGCGAAGGGCAGCGCCCACGGCAGCCACCGTCGGATCAGCTCGAGGTCGAGTCGGAGCCGGATCCGCCCCAGGCGGAAGACCTGGATCACGACCAGCGAATAGACGATCGTGAACATATAGGACGCCGCGTAAGCCCAGACGTAGTAGGCCACACCAGAATGCCGCCGGGCGCCGAAGACGATCAGCCCGGCTTGAATCAGCGTCTCGGCAACGATGGCGATCGCGTCGAATTCCGCCCGACCGACCGAATAGAAGGTATTGCGCAACAGGCTGGCGTAAGCGGTCGCGACCAGCAACGCGCACCCGGGCAAGATCAACGACTGGAGTCCGGCGCCCAGGCCCAGGGCGAGCGCGAAGACAACCGACGCCACGGCGGCCAGGAAGATCCGGAAGATCACCAGCGTGCCGAGGTAGTCGCCAAGCTGCTGGCGATTGCGCGCGGCTTCGCGCGTGTACAGGGACTGGAACCCGAGGTCACCGACCACAGCCACCAGTCCGGAGTAGGCGATCAGCGTCGTGTACTGGCCATAGCGCGTGTCACCGAGCGCGTTGGCCAGGACGATGACGACGACAAGGGAAATGACGCGCGAGACTGTCCGCGCGGCGAGGATGAAAACCGAGTTGCTGACGGCACGGGTGCCGAGCTGCGCGGCGGCGCTTTCAGCCGTGTCGGTCACGGCGGAAGTCTAAATCGTGCCCGCTCTCACCTTGGGCTTGGCTTCAGGAGCGATCAGGAGGAGCACCTGGCCCTGGCTGAGCGCGGGGTGGTGCTGGTCGAGGTCGTCGATGGCGTGCGTCAGCTGCGCGTAGGAGATGTGGTAGCCGCGCCCCCACGAGATGCCCGGGTCGTTGAGCCAGACCCCGGAGCTGTCGTAGCCGATGATCGTCACGAAGTGCGGCACCGAGTATCCGTTCTGCTCGAAATGATTCGTGTACCCCGGGTAGTGCGAGTTGCCCAGTCCGTGGGTGCGGACCTCGGCGAGCAGCGGGCGACCCGCCGAGAGCTGCTCGGCGATCACCTTGGGGTCGTTGGGCAGGATGCGATACGTGTAACCGAAGTGCTGCTGCGCCAGCTGGCCGAGCATCGTGTCGTTGAGGTCGGGCTGCGGCTTCCAGCCGTCGATCTGCCGGATCATGCTGTCCGCGGTGTTGGCGTTGATCACGACGTCTGAGTCGTTGTTCCAGTACTCGACGAGCATCGTGAGGTTGGCCGCCTCGCAGCTCTCCTGGTGCTGGGCCCAGTTGTTCAGCGGCGCCTGGGTCGTCGCGTCCGTGCCCGGGCCGACCGTTGGCACCGGTTGGGCATGGACTTTGGTGGCGCCCGCCAGCGGCCTGGCCACGCTCGCATTGAGGTAGTGGCGAGCGACTGCTCCCGAGGCACCGCCGAGCAGGATGGCGGCGATGATCGCGATCGCGATGCCGCCCCAATGCACATGCACCGGCGGGATGCCACCCCTGCGGCTAAGTTGAACGTCCACTAAACCGGATCCCTCCTCCGCCTAGTCGGCGGCCGCAAATAAAACGCGGGCTTCGGATCTGGTACCCGGTCGAGGTTTAGGAATGTAAAGCCGGCCCTATACTCTTGCCGCGCAACCTTTTGAAGGTGGTTTAAGTTCTAGCTCTCGATGCTCGGTGCTCTGAAGTGGCTCCTCGGACTTGGCCTGGTGGCGGCCGTCGGCATCGCGGCCGGCGTCTATTTCGCTTTCTTCGGCGCCGGACCGCAAGTCTCCTACTCGACCCCGGACCTGGTCCCGATCGACCTGAACACCGCGGCGCCGAGCGACCAGCCGCCGGTGAACCTGCCGACCGCGGTGATCCTGCCCGTCCCCTTCACGCCGCAAGCCCCGCTGGGCAACTGGGCGGCCAAGCAGCACACGTGTGAGGAGGCGAGCATGGTCATGGTCGACCGCTACCTCCATGGCGATCACTCCGGGAGCCTGATCGACCCGCAGACAGCCGACGCCGCGATCAACCAGATCACGGCCTGGAAGCCGGCGCAGGACCTCACCTCACTGCAGATCGGCCAGGTGGCGCAGAGGTACATGGGGTGGGCTTACAAGATCCTGCCGTCCGACCGCCTGAACATGAAGCAGCAGCTGGCACTCGGCCGGCCCTTGATCTTCGGAGTGCGCACGCACGGCCTGGGCAACCCGAACTATCCCGGGTACCGAACCAACTACGAGCAGGCCGGCTACTCGGTCTCGCACTACCTGGTGGTCGTGGGTTACGACCAGTCGGACAACTACATCCTCAACGACCCCGGCCTCACCAGAGGCCACGGGTACCACATCACCTACGACCAGCTGATGCATGCGGTCGATGACCTGGACCAGGCGTATCCATCGCTCAACATGGGGCGCATATTCCTGGTCCTGGCCCCCTTCAGCAACTCCGGCGGGTCTTAAAGCAGAAACCCGACGCTGCATTGGCGGCCGGGTTCAACCCGGCCGCGACTATGGCTAGACGTCTGCCAAACCCCGCATCGAGTGGCTACTTAGACAATCCCAACCGTATACCGGAAAGAGAGCAGGCCCGTCGGCGGAGCCGACCGGCCGATGCAATCAGTTAGTCCGCATCCTGGACGCGCCCTGCGCGCAGAGGGAACCATCTGGATTCCCTCTCATGCAAAAACGATCGCTTCTTCGAAGTCCGAGTAGCCCGCTTCGAAGGCCCCCTTGCTGATCCAGTACTGACCGCGGATGGGGTCGTTGACCAGGACCTGCGTGGGGCTGACGCCGACCACGGTGTAGACATGTGACGCGTAGACGGGTCCGATCCACGGGACCCACTGCCCGTCGAAGCTCAAGTAGTCACGCCGCGGGTGCCATCTCCAGTCCCACGTCGAGAAAGCGACCACCGGGTGTCCCGCGATGACCCGCGCGTAGATCGTTCCCGCCGACATCGAGCCGTAGGCGAGGATGGTCGCGCCGTGCGCTTTGGCGATCCTCACCAGGGGTGGGTAGTAGGTGCCGAAGCCGGTGTAGTTGCTCTCGCTCCCGTTCACGTTGCCGACGAAGGTCTCGTACGGGTTCCCCCAGCGGACACGTCCCTGCGCATCCACGTACATAGGCCGCAGGTCGGCGCCGAGCTCGTTGAG
>VBII01000117.1:9296-9675 GCA_005887735.1 Chloroflexota bacterium | reverse complement strand
ACCGACTCGGTGGCGAACCAGACGCCGACAACGCGGGACCTGGCGCGCTGGGCGCGCTGATGACGCTCGAGGCGACGCGACCGGGAGTCGCCGCGGGCGCGCTGGGCATCGCGCGCGCCGCCTATGAGTTCGCGCTGGAGTACGCGCAGGACCGCAAGCAGTTCGGCAAGCCGCTGTGGCAGCACGAGGCGGTCGGATTCAAGCTCGCCGACATGGCGATGACGATCGATGCCGCGCGCCTGCTGATCTGGCGGGCCGGGTGGATGGCCAACCAGGGACGGCCGTTCGAGCGCGCCGAAGGCTCGATGGCGAAATGCTTTGCCGCGGACGTTGCAATGGATGTCACCACCGATGCGATCCAGGTCCTTGGTGGCTATGG
>VBII01000117.1:0-9160 GCA_005887735.1 Chloroflexota bacterium | reverse complement strand
TCTGACCGGAAGAGTTGCGATCGTCACAGGCGCGTCACGCGGCCTTGGCCGCCAGGACGCGCTCACCCTCGCCGGCATGGGCGCCGATGTCGTGATCACCGATGTGCTGGTCGAGGACGACCCCAATCTCCAGCAGACCGCCGAGTCGCAGGGCAGCATGCAGGCGCAGGTCGCGGTGTCGCAAGGCTGCGTCCACTCGAATGCGACGGCTGAAGAGATCCGCAAGATGGGCCGCAAGTCGCTCGCAATCAAGATGGACGTCACCAACCGGGAGCAGATCCGCGAGGTCTTCAAGAAGGTCGGGGAGGAGTTTGGAAAGATCGACATCCTGATCAACAACGCAGCGACCCTCGACCACGCGGCGCAGATCCCGAATCAGTCTTACGAGCTGTGGGATCGCGATGTGAAGGTAAATCTCACCGGCGCCTTCAACTGCACCAAAGAGGTGTGGCCGTACCTGGTCGAGAACAAGTGGGGCCGGTTGATCTTCATGTCATCGGTCGCGGGGACGCTCGGCGGTTTCGGCCAGGCGAGCTACTCCTCGACCAAGGCAGGGCTCATCGGCCTGGCCAGAACCGCTGCACTCGAAGGCGGGCGGCACAACATCACCGCCAACGCGATCGCGCCGGGGATCATCGAGTCGGAGGCCGGGAAGGCGGCGGCCGCGAACAACCCGATGTACGAACGCTTCAAGTCGCGAACCGTCTTCAAGCGGTTTGGGCAGCCGTCCGACATTGCGAACACGATTGGGTTCCTGTGCACGGAGGAGGCCGGCTACATCACCGGCGCTGTGATCGAGGTCGCGGGCGGCATCCCGCTCTTTACCGCGTAGCCAATGGGCGAATCAGTCGACGTCAAGCGCGATGGCGCGGTCGCACGGGTCGTGATGCATCGGAAAGGCAACAACGCCATCGCCGAAGACCTCATGAGTGAGCTCGCCGCCGCATTCGGCGAGCTGGGCAACGATCCTTCGGTGCGCGCGATCGTGCTCGCCTCGGAGTATGAGAAGTACTTCAGCGTCGGTGCCGACCTGACGTCCCTCGCAGGGATCGACCGCGAGTCGCCGAACGCCGCCGACGAGATCGCGCTCTTCATGAGACGTATGAACCACCACTTCAACGCGATCGAGCGGTGCCCCAAGCCGGTGATCGCGGCGATCAACGGCCACGCGCTGGGCGGAGGCAGCGAGCTCACGCTGTGCTGCGACTTCAGGATCATGGTCGAGGACGGCCGGTCGCGGATCGGCCAGACCGAATCCTCGCTGGGCATCATCCCGGGCGCTGGAGGAACGCAGAGGCTGCCGCGGCTGATCGGCAGGGCGCGGGCGACGCGGTTCTTGATCGAGTCGACCCGTCTATCGGCCAGGGAAGCCGCGCAGGCAGACTTGCCAAGGCCGCGACGTTCGCCATCGCGATGATCAAGGACGCGGTGCGCCGCGGCTATGACCTGCGCCTTGACGAGGGGTTGGAGATCGAATCGCAGAACTTCGCCCGTGCAGCCTTGAGCACCGACGCGGCGATCGGCATCATGTCCTTCCTGAGCAAGCAGGCACCTGAGTTCACCGGGTCGTAGCCGGTCGATTCAGCCGCCGGCCGTTCGTCGTGTGAACAGGAGGAGTCATATGAAATACGTGTTGCTTTTCGTCGGGACGATGGAGGACCAGGAGCGTTTCGAAAACCTGTCGCAGGAGGATCTGGCGACCGGGATAGAGGCGGCTGGAAAGTGGTTTGAGGAGTACAGCCGGGCCGGCAAGATCGTTGGCGGCGAGCAGCTGAAAGGCCCACAGACCGCAACCACGGTTCGATTCAAGGACGGCAAACCCATCGTCACCGACGGTCCATTCATCGAGTCGAAGGAGATCATCGGCGGCTTCGCCATCGTTCAGGTGGCAGACCTCGACGAGGCCCTCGAGATGGCCAAGACGTGGCCTGCCGGGCCGGTCGAAGTGTGGCCGGCTGTGGAACGATGAGGTCCTGACCGAGACACGAACAGCCACCGAGGCCGCGCTTGCCGCCGTCTTCCGCGAGGAGGCGGCGAAGCTTACGGGCGCCATGGTCCGGATCATCGGCAACTTCGACATTGCCGAGGAGGTGGTCCAGGACAGCCTGCTGGCCGCGCTGGAAAAGTGGCCCGAGCAGGGCATCCCGGACAGGCCCGGCGCATGGCTCATGACGACCGCGCGGCGCCGCGCGATCGACCTGCTTCGCCGAGACCAGCGCTACGCCGAAAAGGTCGCCCTGCTCGAACGGTCAACTGTGAGTCCTGAGCCCGTGGAGGCGGACGATCGCCTTCGACTTATCTTCACGTGCTGTCACCCGGCGCTTGCCCAAGAGGCCCAGGTCGCGCTGACGCTGCGTGCGGTGGCCGGCTTCACCACGCAGGAGATCGCAGCCGCGTTTCTCGTCTCCGAGCCGACGATGGCGCAGCGCATCGTGCGGGCAAAACGCAAGATCGTCGAGGCCAACATCCCGTATCGGGTGCCCCAAGGCACCCAGCTGGTGCCTCGCCTTGACGCCGTTATTGCCGTTCTGTACCTGATGTTCAACGAGGGCTACCTCAGTCGCGGCCCGGGAGCGGCGATGCGCCGCGACCTCGCGGAAGACGCGCTGTGGCTCGCGAGCCTACTCACGCGGTTGCTGCCCGACCAGGCCGAGGTGCTCGGGCTGCTGGCTTTGATGAAGCTCCACCTCGCCCGGTCCCGCGCCCGCTTCGACGCCGCGGGCGAGATGGTGCTGCTGCCGGACCAGGACCGCGCGTTGTGGGACGCGGCGGAGATTGCCGACGGCGTCGGGCTTCTTCATCGGGCGGCGGCGCTAAACGCGCGCGGTCCCTACCAGCTGCAGGGGGCGATCGCGGCCGTTCACGCCGAGTCGGCGTCCTGGGAGAAGACTGACTGGGCGCAGATCGTCCTCCTCTACGATTCGCTGCTCGGGTTCACGGACACGCCGGTGGTCCGGCTCAACCGCGCCGTGGCGCTCAGCCGCATCGCGAGCCCGCAGGTCGCGCTGGGTGAGGTGAACGACCTGGCGATCTCGCTGGGCGGATATCACCTGTTTCACGCGACGCGGGCCGAGCTGCTCGACGAGGTCGGAGAGAGGGCGTTGGCTCGCGAGGCGCGGCTCCAGGCTCTCGAGCTCTGCCACAACCCGGCGGAGCGAGCCCTGCTAGAGCGGAAGCTGCGGAGCTAGTTCCTCGGCGCGGCGCCAGTGGTCGAGCAACGAGCGTACGTGAGTCGCGGTGTAGATCTGCTCCGGTGGCACGAAATGATGAATTGCAGGAAATCGCCTGACGTGGATGTCCTGGAATAGCCGGGCGAGGACCCCCGCCCGGGTCGATTCTGATTCATGCGTGAGGTCCCCATACGCCAGAAACACGGGAAACTGGCACGCCTCGAGCATCGATCGCTCGAATTGATAGGTGCGAAACGCACGCATCATCGCGGCGATGCCGGCCGGTCGCTTCTGCATCTCAGGCGAGGTCGACTTCGGGGCAGGCGGCGGCTCAACACCCGGCTTGAGCTGCTCCCGGACGAATGCCGCCATGAAATCGGGTCCATCGAGCCCACGCAGCTTCTCGGCAAGGGCGCCGAAGCCGGCGCTCTCCTCCTGCGTCAGGAGGCCCGGTATCGAGGCCGGTTCAAAAAGGGCCAGGCTGATGATGCGTCGCGGCCGCGTCCCCGCGTACGCCAGCGACATGAAGCCGCCGCCGGAATAACCGAGCAGATGGAAACGGTCGAGGCTATTGGCATCTGCAAACCGGTCGATCGCATCCAGCTCCAGCTGGACCGAATAATCGGCGGGTGGGGCTTCGTTTCGGTAGACCTCGAGGTCTTTGAGGTGCAGCTCGGCTCCGTCGCCAACTGCCGTGAGAAGCGGCGCGTAGCGCTGGGCCGCCGGCGCCACGCCACCTGGCAAACAGATGACGTGAACCATCACAGGGGTGCTCGGCGCCGGATCACGTCCAGCGCCTCTTCGACCCGCTTTGGATCCAGCCCGACGCACCGGATGACGAGCTCTTTGGTCTCGAAGTTCGGATACGAGCCGACCGATACGTCCGGAAATGTCTCTTCGAGCTCGCGCATGAGTGGGTAAAACCGGGCCTCGACGGCGAAGGTGAACCGCAGCTCCCGGACGGTGGCGGCCGACCCCGCGGTCAGGAACTCCGGCTCGATCTCCTCGGTGAAGATGCCCTTCATCTCCATCGGCACCCCCGGCAGCACGAAGATCCGCTTGCCGTGGGACTCGTAGATAGTTCCAGGCGCCATGCCCCGGCGGTTTCTGAAGACGTGCGCCGGCTCGGCCGGTATGCGCGACATGCGGAGGTTGCCCTCGGTCACCTCGGGCGATTCGAGCAGCCCCATCGAGTGCATGCGCTGCACGCGCCGCTCGATCCGGGCCCGCGTCTCCTCCCAGATGACGAGGTCCTTGCCGAGCGCCTCCGCAAGCGCGGTGAAGGTGCGGTCATCAGGCGTTGGGCCCAGGCCGCCGGTCGCGAAGATGTCGGTGACTTCCCCGTCGTCCAGCTCCCGACGGAGCTGTTCGATGATCTCCGACGGCCGGTCGCGGATCTGCGTCACGCGCTTGGTCGGGTACCCGAGGAGGCGAAGCCGCTCCGCCATCCAGTGGGAGTTCGTGTCCAGGGTGAAGCCGCCGACCAGCTCGTCGCCGATGGCCACGATGCTGGAGGTCGGCACTGCACAAGCTTAGTTCTGCGTTCGCCCGTCTCCCCAGATCCCTACGCGCGAGCGCGTCCAGGACGCGCGAAAGCGCGCGCCATCTATTGCTCCCCTGAGGGGAGAGGGTGCCCTTGCTAATCTCGATTCCGTAATGGAGCGGTTGCACGCTGTCGTCCATGGCGATGTGCAGGGTGTGGGCTACCGCTATTTCGTCCAGCGTAAGGCGCAGCAGCTTGGGCTGCAGGGATGGGTTCGCAACAACGACGACGGAACAGTGGAGCTGGTCGCCGAAGGCAGCCGGCAGCAGCTCGAACAGCTGAAGCGCGCCCTGGAGGAGGGTCCGAGGCTGGCGCGAGTCGACCGCGTCGAGACCCGCTGGTCGAACGCAACCGGAGGCCTCAACTCGTTCGAGCTCGCCTGGTGAACCGCTAGGCGGCCGATGGTGAATTTCCGGTTCGACTAACCTATCGAGCCGGTAAGTAATCCGCCCTGCGCGCGCCCGGCGGGCATTTTTCGCCGCTTCCGCGAAACGAGGAGGTAAATGGACCCCAACACAGCGTGGTTCGGCGTGGCCGGTGGACTCGCCGCCGTGGCCTTCGCCGTGGTCCTGATATTTCTCGTCCTCGCCAAGCCGACCGGCAATGACCGGATGCGAGAGATCGCCGCCGCGATCCAGGAAGGCGCGGCCGCGTACCTGAACCGCCAGTACACGGTGATCGCGATCATCGGGGTGGTCATCGCGATCGTGATCGGCTTCTCGATCAACTGGAGCACAGCCGTCCTTTACGTAGTTGGCGCGGTCTTGTCGGCATCAGCCGGTTACGTCGGCATGAACATCGCCGTCCGGGCGAACCTCCGCACGGCCGAGGCCGCCCGCAGCGGCTTGAACAGCTCCGCCGCGTATCTGGTGTTCAAGAACCCCGAGTCCCTGGTCGGCCTTGCGTTCGGGGCCAGCCTGGTATCCGTGTTCGCGCGGTTGGGCGGTGGGATCTATACGAAGGCCGCCGACGTGGGCGCCGACCTGGTGGGCAAGGTTGAGGCCGGCATCCCGGAGGACGACCCGCGCAACCCCGCCGTGATCGCGGACAACGTCGGCGACAACGTGGGCGACTGCGCCGGCATGGCGGCTGACCTGTTTGAGACCTACGCGGTGACCATGATCGCGGCGATGCTGCTCGGCTCCCTACTGTTCAAGGACCAGATCGGCTGGGTGATCTATCCGCTGCTTCTCGGCGCCGTGAGCGTGGTCGGGTCGATCGCCGGCACGTCGTCGGCTTCTACTTCGTCACCCAGTACATGAAGGGCAACGGATACCTCCCGGCCAACGCGTCCATCAGCGATCCCAACCGCCTCTTCTTCGCGGCACTGGTCGGCGTCATCGTCACGGTGCTGATCGTCGCCATCACAGAGTTCTTCACCGAGACCGCGTACTGGCCGGTGCACCTGATCGCGAAGGCGTCGGTCACAGGCCACGCGACCAACATCATCGCGGGGCAGGCCATCGGCATGATGGCGACCGCCTTGCCTGTCGTGGTGATCGCCACCGGCATTCTTCTGAGCTACGGCCTCGGCGGTCTGTACGGCATCGCGATCGCAGCGACCGCGATGCTTTCGATGACCGGGATCATCGTCGCGATCGACTCCTACGGTCCGATCACGGACAACGCCGGCGGCATCGCGGAGATGGCCAAGCTGCCCAAGGAAGTCCGTGAGATCACCGACCCGCTCGATGCGGTCGGCAACACGACCAAAGCCGTGACCAAGGGATACGCCATCGGTTCGGCGGGCCTGGCCGCACTGGTCCTGTTCGCCTCGTACACCCAGGAGCTCGCGAAAGCCGGCCATCCGACCAAGTTCGAGCTGGCGGATCCGCTCGTCATCGCCGGGTTGTTTCTCGGAGGCATCCTGCCCTTCCTGTTCGGGTCGCTCGCCATGCTCGCCGTAGGGCGCGCCGGCGGCCTGGTCGTGGAAGAGGTCCGGCGGCAGTTCCGAGACATCAAGGGCATCCTGGAAGGCACTGGCCGGCCGGAATACGGAACCGCGGTGCGGATCGTGACCGCGGCGGCCCAGCGCGAGATGATCGTGCCCGGGGTCATCCCGGTGATCGCACCGCTCGCGGTCGGCTTCATCCTCGGCCCGCGGGCGCTGGGCGGGATGCTGCTGGGCGCGATTGTGACTGGCCTCTTCCTCGCCATTCAGATGACCAGCGGGGGCGCGGCCTGGGACAACGCCAAGAAGTACATCGAAGAGGGCCACCTGGGCGGCAAGGGGTCGGAAGCGCACAAGGCCGCGGTCACCGGGGACACGGTCGGAGACCCGAACAAGGACACGGCTGGGCCGGCGATCAACCCCATGATCAAGGTGGTCAACATCATCGCCATCCTCATCGCGGCGGCCGTCTCGACCAACTACTTAATCCACTAGTACACTCGTCCCTGGGGTGGACGACTACCAGCAGGAGATCGCCGACCTCGAAACGCAGGTCGAGCAGCTGGTGGAGGCAGAAGGCGACGCCATGACCATCGCCGAGCTGAGCATGCAGCTGGACATCCTGAAGGCGATCTACGCGCGGGCCCTGGACCTCTACCAGCGCGGCCTGAGGGACGAGGACCTTCGTTACGGTCTTCGCATCCAGGGCTATGGCGATTGGACGATCGAAAACGTATACGCCTTCGTCTACGAGCGCTCGGTCGAGCTCGAGCCGAACCCCCACCATGCATTCGTCGGCGGAATCAAGACGGCCGACTTCGAGCTGATGCTCAACCCATAGGAGGGACCAGATGGAGACCCCGCTGACACCTCTCGAGTTCGCGCGACGGGCACGCAAGCTGTATGGCGATCGCGAAGGGGTGGTCGATGGCGACCTGCGGCTGACCTACGAAGAGTTCTTCGCGCGCTGCGACCGGTGGTCCTCGGCCCTGCAGGCGATGGGCGTCAAGCAGGGGGACCGTGTCGCGTACATCGCGCCGAACACGCACGAGCAGCTCGAGTCGTTTTACGCCGTGCCCCAGATGGGAGCCGTGCTGGTGCCTATCAACTACCGCCTCACGGCCGACGACTTCGTGTACATCACCTCGCATTCCGGGGCCAAGGTGCTGTGCGTCCACCCCGACTACCTCGAAGCCGTGGACGGGGTCCGCGACCAGCTGCGTGGCGTCGAGCAATTCGTGAGCCTTGGCAGCGCCGGCGGTCGGAAGGGTTGGGCGGAGTACGAGCCCGCCCTGGAAGCCGCTAAACCCGAGTTCAAGGGCCCCCAGGTGGCAGAGGGCGATCTCCTCACCATCAACTACACGAGTGGCACGACCGCCAAGCCGAAAGGCGTGATGATCACGCACCGCAATGCGTGGGCAAACGTCGTCGGCACGCTGGTGCATTTTCACCTCACGGTCGGCGACCGATACCTGTGGACGTTGCCGATGTTCCACGCCAACGGTTGGACGTTCGTGTGGATCATCACCGCCGTCGGCGGAACCCACATCTGCCTGCCGAAGGTAGAGCCGGCGCGCGTCTTCGACCTCATCCGTGATGAGAAGGTGGGCTGGCTGTGCGCGGCGCCGACCGTGCTCATCGCGCTGGCCAACGCTCCGCGCGACGTGCGGGGCGAGGTGCCGAAAGGCGTGCAGGTCATCACGGCGGGAGCGGCGCCGGCCGCCGCAACGATCGAGCGCCTGGAAGGCGAGCTTGGCTGGGAAGTGACCCAGGTCTATGGATTGACCGAGACGGCACCGTTCATCACCATCTGCGAGCCGCGTCCTGAGCACAGGAACCTCGGCACCACTGAGCTTGGAGTGATCAAGGCCCGCACCGGCGTCGAGCTGATCACGTCAGGCGAGCTGCGCGTGGTCGACGAAAGTGGAAAAGACGTGCCCGCCGACGGCACGACGCTTGGCGAAATCGTCGCGCGCGGCAATGTGATCATGAAGGGCTACTACAACGACCCTGAGGCGACCAAGAAAGTCATGGGTGACGGATGGTTCCGTACCGGCGATGCGGCGGTTCTCCATCCGGATGGCTACGTCGAGATTCGCGATCGGATCAAGGACGTGATCATCAGCGGCGGCGAGAACATCTCCAGCCTGGAGGTGGAAGGGGTTCTGCTGCGCCACCCTGCCGTGCAGGAGGCTGCAATCGTCGGCCTGCCGCACGAGAAATGGGGCGAGGCGCCGCATGCATACGTCGTCCTGAAGCCAGGGGCCACCGCCACCGATGCGGAGCTCATCGCGTTCACCCGCGAACGCCTCGCCCATTTCAAGGCGCCGCATGGGGTGACGTTCGTGACGGAGCTGCCGAAGACCGCGACCGGGAAGATCCAGAAGTTCGTGCTCAGGAAGGGCACAACCGCGGTCGTGCGCCAGTAGGTCAGGCCCAGACCTCGGTCTTCGCCCAAACGAGTCCGTCGCGAGTGAGTCTTGCAGTCACGAGCGTGCCCGCCGCGAGTGACCGTTCGTCGAAGAGCTTGATGGTCCGCGGCCGGAACCTGTAATA
>VBII01000116.1:15553-17190 GCA_005887735.1 Chloroflexota bacterium | reverse complement strand
GCTTTGGCGGCCTCGACCACGGACATATCGGAGCTCATCGAGACCGGATCTTTCGTCATGACGTCACGTACCGTCTTCGCCATCAGGCACCTCCAGTCGAGGGGTATCCGCTACTAAAAAAACGCCTCAGATTTGAGAAATTCTCAGTAACCGGCTGCCCTGGCCCGTTTGTGAATTTGGGGGAGCTTGGCCAGCAATGGCCGAGCCCTCCACTGTTTTAGAGCGTTTCGGGGACTTTGATCAGCCAGGCGACGAAGGCGCCCGCGGCGACTCCAATCAGCGCCCCTACCCCGACATCGCTCGGAAAGTGATGCCCAAGATGCACCCTTGACGCGCCGATGCCGGTCGCGAGCGTGAAGACCAGCGGGGCGGATTTGGGATAGAAGGCGGCCAGCGCGGTCGCCGCAGCGAACGACGACGCGGAGTGGCCGGAGGGGAATGACGCGTCCGTCGTGCGGATGCCGACGACCAGGACGTCGCGCCCGACATGTGGCCGGTTGCGCCTGAAGACCGGCTTGACCACCCGCTGGACGAGGTACGTCGTGCCCAACGAGGCGATCGCGGTGGCGAGCCCGGCCCGCCGGCCCCGAGGTCCCCCCAGCCAGGCCAGCGCGACGCCAGCGCCGACCCACCCAAGGCCCTCGCCGAGATCAGAGAGCAGCGTCACGTAGCGGTCTCCGACAGGGGAGTGGGGAAGGCCGTGGATCAGCATGTACAGCCGCCGGTCGACGCTTTCCGGCAGGATCCGCGGCGGCTCGATCTGTGGTGTTTGCATCTTCATAAGGAACGCGCAACCGCCGCTGGTGGCTGCGCAGGCGTTCTGGTTCTGGGATGAGGCGCAGCCAAGCGCGCCCTCGGGAAGGGGACCGGTCCTGGATCGCGCACTGGTGGAATGCCGTTCTGGCGGGGGAAACCGACGAGCCGCATCCGGTTTTCGGCGACCGCGTTTCGGTGCGCGTGGCGGGCGGGCGCCTGGTCATCTCGGGCCAGCTCGATCGGCGCGAGGACCGGGACGAGCTGCTGCGGGAGGCTCGCTCGCGCGTCGGACATGGCATTCAGGAGGTGGACACATCTCACCTCACGGTTGTGGAAAATCACGAAACACGTGGCTTGCTCGACCAGACCCTGATCGCTGCGTTTCCAGACCGTGAGACCGCCGAGCTTGCGCGCAAGTTCGTCGTCGAACGCAGCCGGGTCACTCCCAAACAACAGGCGATCGTCGACCACCGCAACGCCGGCGACCTGCGCAAGATGCTTCCCGAAGGGTTTGTCGAGGACGCCCGCCGTCGCGTCGAAAGGGGGGACGCCCTGGTGGTGCTGCGCGTCGACGAGACGGAAGCGTTCCAGGTGCGCGAGATCCTCGAAGAAGACACCCGGAGCAGCTGGACGATCGCTACGCCGCCCAGCTTGATCGCTGCAGGCAGGTAGATGGCAGAGGTAGGGAGTCGCGCGGCCCGCAAGCCACGAGCCGTCTCTGCGCGCGAGGCGGTCAAGGAGCACCTCACGGCCGCCGATGTCCTCAAGAGCGTCGGACCGGGCGTCATCAGCGGTGGGGCGGACAATGACCCGGCTGGAATTGCCACCTACTCCGTAGTCGGCGCAACAGCGGGCTTCGCGCAAAACTGGCTCCTGCTTCT
>VBII01000116.1:3002-15514 GCA_005887735.1 Chloroflexota bacterium | reverse complement strand
CGGGTCGCCACCCCGGCGGTGCTGCTCATGGTCATCGCGAATGTGATCACGATGGGAGCCGACCTGATCGCGATGGGGGCTGCGATCCAGCTGCTCACCGGGATCAACTTCATCTACTGGATCGTTCCCCTCGCGGCCGTGATGGCGTGCTTCACGATCTTTCTCGATTACCGCGTCATCAGCAAATACATGCTGTGGCTGGTCGCGGTCTTTGCGACATACATCCTCGCCGCGTTTCTCGCGCGGCCCAACTGGTCGGACGTGCTGCGCAGCACAGTCGTCCCGCACGTAGAGCTCAATGCGGGCTTTCTCCTCGCGTCGGTCGGCATGCTCGGCACGACCATCACGCCCTACCTGTTCTTCTGGCAGACGAGCGGCGAGGTGGAGGAGAAGCGCGGCGTCCAGCGCTTGAGCCGTTCGAAGCTGGACATAGCGATCGGAATGGTGTGGTCGAACGTGACGGCCTTCTTCATCATCGTCGCCACCGGCGCGGTCCTCTTCACACATCACGCTCAGATCAGGACTGCCGCCGACGCTGCTCGTGCACTGGAGCCGTTCGCCGGTCGATACGCGACCGCGCTGTTTGCCGTCGGAATCATTGGCGCCGGATTGCTCGCGATTCCCGTTCTCGCCGCGTCGGCCGCGTTCGGCGTGGCCGGCCTCGCCGGATGGCGACGGGGTCTCGGGCGTAAAGCTCGCAACGCGCCGCAGTTCTACGTCGTGATCGGACTTGCATTCCTGGTCGCGATGGAGCTGGCGATCTCCTCGGTCGACCCCATCAAAGCGCTGTTCTACTCGCAGGTCATCGATGGCTTGATCGCGCCAGCCTTGATCGTGCTGATGCTGCTCATCACCTCCAGTCGCAAGGTGATGGGCGATTTCGTCAACGGACCCGTGACCAAGGCGATCGGCTGGGCGGCCACCGGCGTCATGGTCCTGGCCGACATCGGGCTCGTCTACCAGGTGGCGAAGAACGGCTTGCCGGGGTAGGCGCGCTCCGCTAAGCCGCGATCGCGCCGGTATACGGAAGGATCTCGCGCTTGTAGAAACGCATGAAACCTTCCTGGTCGGGACCGACCTGGTGCACGTAGACATGGTCGAACCCCGCCCCGGCGAACTTCGCGATCCCGTCCATGTGGCGCTCTGGGTCGGGGCCGCAGATGATCTCCTGCTCGATGATGTCGGGAGTCACCAGCTCCGCTGCCTGCATGAGATAGGCCGGCCGGGGCAGCTCGTTCTTGAACTGGCCGCTCAATCCGGAGATCGGCCAGTAATCGAGTGCGGTGCGCACACCTTCTTCCCTGGACCTCGCCCAGCAGACGGTGAGCTGGCCGTACCGAGGCTTCCCCGCGCCGCCTCCGGCGTCGAACGCCGCCACGCTTTCGGCTGACGGCGCGGAGCAAATGAGGCCATCGCCGACCCGCGCCGCGAGCCTGGCCGACTGCTGCCCCGCGGCGGCGATGTAGATGGGTATCGGTTCCTCTGGCAGGTTGTAGACGCGGGCGTCGTGCACCTGGAAGAACTTTCCGTGATGGCTTTTCTCGCCGCCGCGGTGAAGCGTCCGCAGGATCTCAACCGCCTCTTCCAACATGTCCTGTCGCATGTCGGGCGGCGGCCAGCCCTGGCCGGTGACGTGCTCGTTGAGGCTCTCGCCGCTGCCTACCCCGAGGAAAAAGCGACCCGGCATCAGGCAGCCGATCGTCGCGGAGGCCTGGGCGATGATCGCCGGATGGATCCGGATGATCGGACATGTCACGCCGGTTCCGACCCGAAGCCGTTGGGTGGTGGCGGCGATTCCACCGAGCACGGACCAGACAAAGGGCGAGCTGCCCTGCCGGTCGGTCCAGGGATGGAAGTGGTCCGACATGAGCGCGTAGGTGAAGCCGCTCTCCTCGGCCGTCTGGGCGAGCCGCACCAGCTCTTCGGGCTGGCGCTCCTCGCTCGAGAGCGTGTAGCCGAGCTCGACCTTCGTTCCCACGTAGAGTCAACGCTTGCGCGTAAGGCCAATACGCGGGGCGTTCAAGCAGTGAGGCACGAGTGCGACCACCTGCTGTCGAGACCTCCGCCACCGACCCGAACGCAAAACCCCGCGGCCTGATCGCCTCGGTGATCAGCGACGCGCAGCGTCTGGTTTCGCTAGAAATCGCGCTTGCCAGGCAAGAGATCAAGGAGCTCGCCACCGGCAACGCGATCGCTGCCGGCCTGATTGGAGTCGGTGGGCTGTTGCTTGTCCTCGGCCTGCTCGTCGCCCTGCCCTCGCTCGTCGTGATCCTCGTGCCCTGGCACTGGCAGGCAGCAGCCGTGTGGCTGGCCGCCTACCTGGTGCTCGGCCTCGTCCTGGTCAGCGTCGGCAAAGCGCGATTGCAGCTTCGTCTGCCTCCGCGGACGATCGAAAGCCTGAAGGAGAACAAGGAATGGGCGCTTCGGCGCGTGAAATCGAACGGCAGATAAAAGAGACGCGCGACCGGATGGACGACAACTTGACCGCGCTCGAGGGCCGGGCCGCGTCCAGCGCCGCCCGTTATGGTCGCCTTGCGGCGATCGGCCTCGTTGTCGTCGCCGCTGGCGGGGCGGCCTACTTCATCTATCGCCGGATGCGAAGGCCGACCCTGAAGGATCGCCTCGATGGCCTTTCGGTGGAAAAGCTGCGCTCGCTCGCCGAAGAGCTTTCCGGCCGGGTGAAGGATGAGCTCCCCTCGGTGACGGTAACCGTCAACGAAAAGACTGAGCGGGAGCCGGGGACGATCGAGAGCCTCCTGCGCAAGCTCGCGCCGGCGCTCGTCGGCACCGCCTCGACCGCGCTGCTCGACAGGGTCTCGCGGCCGGCGGGCGAGACGGACGGCCCTTACTCGCCGCCCCAGGCGGACTGACCATCGCGGTATCGCGGGCTCGGATCCGGGTGCTCGCGCTCGTCGAGCGCGCGCAGAAGACGCTGCCTGCTCGTGTCCTGACCGCGTACGGCGAGAGCCAGGCCAGCAACTACGCGCTGGCGCTGGCGTTTGCGGGATTCATGTCGATGTTTCCCTTGATCCTCGGCGCGCTGGCGATCATCGGGCTGGTGATTCGCGACCCGGGGACGGAGTTCCACCTCCAGGTCCTGGTGATCCAGCTGTTTCCGGCGAGCGCCCAGCCCGAGCTCCAGAAGGCGCTGGAAGGGGTCAAGCAATCGGTCGGCTGGTTGGCCCTGGTTTCCATCGCGGGCCTGATCTGGAGCGCGAGCAGCATCTTCGCGACGATGGAGTTCGCGCTGACCGAGATCTTCGGCACGCGGCAGCGGAACATGCTGCGCCAGCGGTTGATGGGCCTGATCATGATGGTCCTGCTGGTCGTCGCGATCGTGGTGACGGTCGGGGTCAACGCTCTCGCGGACTTCCGCCCCTTCGCGGGGGTCGGAGCGGGAGTGAGCTTCGTGTTCGGCTCGGTCGTGATGGTTTCGCTCCTCGTCGCGCTCTACCGGTTTGTCCCGAACCGGACCTTCCGTCTTCGGGAGGTCATCCCCGGGGCGCTGCTCGCGGGCGTGCTCATCGAAGTCCTGACGCTCGCCTTTCCCCTCTATGCCAGGATCGCCGGCGGCTTCAACACGTACGGCGCCCAGTTCGCGCTGTTCTTCCTGCTCGCCACGTGGTTCTACCTGTTGAGCCAGCTGATCCTGCTGGGGGCCGTTTTCAACCGGTTCCGGCTGGGCGAGCCGGCCACCAGGGGCATCATCGCGAGCCCAATGCACGAGTCGAGGGAGAAGCGCCGCCCGGTCGAGTCGATCGAGCAGAAAAAGGCAGAGGCACAACCGCCAACACCTCCCCGGCGCTCCATTTTCCAGCGGATCGCACTGGGCTCGGTGGTCGCCCTGGCGGTGGCCGTGGGCCTCGTCAGGCGCCGCCGCCCACCGACTACAGCGTAGTTCGGCCCGAGTTCAACCCGAGTTCAAACGAAGGTAGTCCCACGGTCGTCGGGCGTTACCGAGATGAGCGGCCCAAGCGGCGACGCGAGAAGGAAGCAAGGGTCGTAGTTGATCTCAAAGGAGGTTCGTGCGTTTGGGAACTCTGCTTTTCGTACTGCTCATCATCCTGGTGCTCGCCGTGCTCCTGGGAGCCGGTGGGTACAGCGTCCGGCGCTACTGGAGCCCGGCCGGCTCTGAGGTGGTCGAGACGGGGGACTCAACTGGAGGGGGCGCGGGCGTCGCCGCGGCGATCCTTGCCCTGCTGGTGCTGATCCTCCTGTTCTTCGGCTTCACCCAGTGGAACTGGTTCGGCACCCGGTCCGGCTCACCGTCGACGATCAACAACCCGTCCGTGGCCTCGCCGCTGCCCAGCGGCGGCGGTGGTGGGGCGAGCGCATCGCCGAGCGCGATGCCGTCTGCGTCGAAGTAGTCTCCCTGACCCTCCTCAGGGGAGCTGCGGGGCCGCGCCCTTCGGGAGCGGCCCTCTTTCTTAGGAGGCAGGCTCGGCGCCAAACCCTGAGTAAGGCGCCTCCGACGCGGCGTTTCTCAAATAAAGGCATGAATCACGGCTGGCGACATCCAGCTCGAAAGGAGGTTGATCAAGAGTGGTTGCGGTGATCGTTTTGATCCTGCTGCTGCTGCTCCTCGGTGGGGGCGGTCTGCTGGCACCAGCGCTTCACATCCTCTGGATTCTGCTCGTGATCGGGCTGATCGTCTGGTTGCTCGGCTTCTTCGTACGCGCCGCCGAAGGCAGTCGCTGGTACTACTGGTAAACGGCAGAAAGTTGCGTTGACCAAGGTGCCTGCTGGTGGCGGGCACCTTTTTCTTTACAAGAACTTACGGCGCGTATGAGCCTTGTCTCCTACACCCGTACGGTGACAGAATCTCTGCGGGGTCGATACTTGCCTCAGCCGGCCGCGGGTTGCGTACGTGGGAGAGGACAGGAATGAGCATCGTGCAGCTTCCAAACGACAGGCTGTCGGGCAGCGCCGAGCGCGTCGCCCTTCGCCGGGGGCTGGCGGGAAGCCGGTTCGGGGCCGCGCTTCAGCTGGTGCAGCGTCAGACACCGGCTCCAACCTACTGCGCCAGCTGCGCCGCGCCGATCGACTTCGGCGCCGTATGGCGGGGTGAGGAAGCCTTTTGCAGCGTCGAGTGCTCGCTGGGGGGCGATCGACCTGCGTAGATAGCGGCACCGGGCGCCGCCGGCGCCCGCTCATTAGTCTGAGGAAGCCTGATGCGACGGCTTCTCCTGTGGTGCGCCCGGAACCCCTGGCTCGCCTCCCACGTGCCGCGCTGGCGCTTCGCGCGGCGTGCGGTCAGACGTTTTCTTCCCGGCGAGGGTTTTGACGCCGCGCTCAAGGCGGCAACCGACTTCAAAGCTCAGGGCGTCGGCGCCCTGTTCACGCTGCTCGGCGAGAACATCACCGACCTCGAAGACGCCAATCGGGTGGTCGCCCACTACGAGGAGGTGCTCGCAGCCTCGAGCGGGCTGCAGGCGGAGATCTCAGTCAAGCCGACGCAGCTCGGCCTCGATATCGATCCGGCCGCCGCTTTCGCCAACCTGGAGCGCCTTGCTCGCGCGGCCGCCAAGGCCAAGAGCTTCCTGTGGATCGACATGGAGGGCAGCGCGTACACGGAGCGGACGGTCAACCTCTACCGCCGCATGCGGACGGCGCACCCGGATGTCGGCATTGCCCTGCAGGCATACCTGCACCGCACGGTGAGCGACGTGGTCGACCTTGTGGCGCTGAAACCCGCGATAAGGCTCGTCAAAGGCGCGTACGCCGAGCCTCCGACAATCGCTTTCGCGGCCAAGAAGGAAGTTGACGCCAATTACCTGGCCCTGTGCGTGCTGATGCTGCCAGAGGTCAGGCACGGCCGTTTGCGCCTCGTGCTCGCCACGCACGACACGGACCTGGTCGCGAAGGTGTGGCGTTTTGGGCAGGCGCTGGGAATGGAGCGAAAGCAGCTGGAGGTTGCGATGCTGTACGGAATCCGGACCGACGAGCAGCTCCGGCTTGCGCGAGATGGGTTTGCGGTCCGCGACCTCATCGCCTATGGCGACGCCTGGTACGCCTGGTACCTCCGGCGCCTGGCGGAGCGGCCCGCCAATGTCTGGTTCGTGGCGCGCCAATTGTTTCCCTAGCGCCGCATGCCCCTCTCCCCGCCGGGAGAGGGGCTTACCGCTCGGGGTGAGGGGCGCTACGGGACCGTTGGCACCTGGCCCGCGTTCTCCTGCGCCTCGCGCGCTGCGCTTTCACCGGCCTCATGCGTGGCGTCCTCGTTGGGCACGAACTTGCCCGATGAGGTGCTTGACGAGGGGCTCGGCGAGGGTGACGCCGCTTGCGCGGCGAGCGTCGTTGCGCCGTAGAGGACCGCGCCGGCCACGCCTCCTACGAGCATCGACCCCGCGATGGCCGCCGCGGCAACTGTCTTGCGAACTCCGTTCACTTGATTTGCCTCCTTGTTTTGATCGCTCGTTCGTCGAGCGTCGAGACCTAGACTGGCGGCGGCCGCTCAGCGCGCCGTGTGAGGAGGCTGGGATTTGGCCAAGACCTGATGATCCGTTCGGACACGAATTTCGTAGGGGTTGATATGAGCTTCAGCATCGAGCGCTACAAGGAAGAGTCGAAGAAGGTCGATGTCACCGGGATCGCGTGGGACGAGGTCTCCGCACATCCCCTCTCGAAGGGCGACCTTTTCTGCCTGCACTACATGATGGACATCGAGAACCACGTTCCTCTCTACCTATCCCACCTGCTCGTGACCCGGGCGTGCATGGACCCGATCCTCACGGCGTTCCTCGCATGCTGGAACTACGAGGAGCTGTGGCACGGCGAGAACATCGGCCGCCTGCTCAACCTCTACGGCATCGAGTTCGACACCCAGGACCGCATCGCCAACGTGCGCGCCAACCTCGGGGTGCAGAACAGCCTGAGCATCCTGACCACCATGGCCGGCTCCTGGCTGCTCAAGAACTTTTCCGCCGTCTATCTCTCGATGGGAGCGATCAACGAGCTGACGACGCTCACCGGCTACAGCGCGTTGATCCGCAAGTCGGGCCATCCGGTTTTGAAAGACCTTCTTGGCCGCATCATCAAGGACGAACGGCGCCATTTCGCGTTCTACTTCAACTCCGCCAAGGAGTGGCTCGGCGGCAACGAGCGCGCGCAGAAGCTCGACCGGTGGATGCTCGACCGGGTCTGGGTGCCCGTCGGCCAGGGCGTGAAGACGCAGGAGGAGGTCGACGCGCTCGCGATCTATCTCTTCGACGATGAGCAGGGCGAAGAGGAGCTGCTCGAGCTGGACGCCAAGATCGGGAAGCTGCCCGGCCTTACCGGCATCAAGCTCATGTCGAGGTCTCTGTACGCGGCTCGCGATCGTGCCCGGCGCAACCCGCGGTGGGGATTGCGCCTGCTCGAGCAGGAGGAGTGGGCGATCAAGCCGCCCAAGAAGTCGCCGGTCGGACAGCTGACTGGGCGCCATGGCGTGCCGCAGGAGCTGGGCACGTCGTAGCAGCAAGCGGCGACCAGGAACTCGCCGCCGGGCTTGCGGCTGGCAACCATGAGGCGCTCGCCGAGCTCTATGACCGATATGCCGGCCTCGCCTATGGCGTGGCCATGCGTGTGCTGGGCGATCCCGGCCGTGCCGAGGACGCCGTCCAGGACGCGTTCATGAACGTATGGAACCGCGCCGCAGGCTTCGATCGAGAACGCGGTTCGCTGCGCGCGTGGTTGCTGACGTCGGTGCGTAACCGGTGCATCGACTACCTGCGCGGACGCGGCGCCCACGAGCGCCAGGAGCGCGAGCTGCAGCCGGAGCTCGCATACGCGGTGTCTCCATCAGATCCGTGGCGGGAGGTCGCCCTGTCCCTCGAGCGCGCGGCAGTGCGCGACGCGATGGCGAGCCTCCCGACCGAGCAGCGCCAGGTCGTCGAGATGGCCTATTTCGGCGGCTACACGCACACCGAGATCGCCGAGATGACGCTCGTGCCCCTAGGCACGGTCAAGGGTCGCATGCGCCTGGCGCTCGAGAAGATGGGTTCATTCCTGCGCGGCCGAGGGACGGTCGATGTCTGACCACGAGGAGCTCGAAAGCTCGGTGGCGGCGTGGGTGCTCGGCGCCCTCGACCCGGACGAGGCGCGGGCGATCGGCTCGCACGTCGAAGGGTGTCCGATCTGCCGCGAGGTGGCGGGTCGGCTGCGTCGCGTCGTGGGCGCGCTTCCGCTCGCAGTCGAAGAATCCGACCCGCCGCAGCGCTTGCGCGAGCGCGTGCTCGCGGCCGCGACTTCGTCCAGGGGCCCGTCAGTCGCACCGGTCGCTGCCGTTGCTGCGCACCCACCGCTCGGAACGCAGAGGCCCCGGCCGCTGGTGCGACTCGGCCGCAAGGTTCCTCTGTATGCGCTGGCCGCGGTCGCCGCCGTGGCGCTGCTGGCCGGGGTCCTGGTCGGGCAGGTTGTGTCCAATGAGACCCATCAGCCGGCCCAAAGCCAGGTCTCCCGCTTCACGATGGCCGGTCACCAGGATATGTCGGGCGCGCGGGCCAGCGTGATCGACCTCAAAGCGGACGGCCTGGCGCTGGTCGATTTCCGGGGCCTGCCTCCGCCTGGCACAGGCCGCGTTTATGAGGTCTGGCTGATCCCGAAGGGGGGCAGCCCCGAATCCGTCGCGGTGTTCGTCCCCGACAGCAATGGCGGCAAGGTTGTGCTGGTCAACCGCTCGCTCGCGGGCTACGCGGTGATGGCGGTAACCAACGAGCCGGGTCCGGACGGATCGGCGGCGCCGACGCAGCAGCCGCAGCTCTACGGGAACGTGGCGTAAAGAAAAACCGGCGACGCGTCATGCGCCGCCGGCCTTGACCCGACCCCAGAAACGGAAGCTAGTTCTTGCCCGGAACGATTGGCGCGCGCTGCTCCTGGTCCTGAAGCATGTCGGGCTTCTCCAGGTTCTCGTCGCCTTCGCCCATCGGGTGCTCTCGCTCCTTGTGCTTGTCAAGCTCGACTGAGTTGACGAACTCCTCGTTGCAGATTTCACACTTCACGGTCTACCCTCCGCACGCGAGGTATGAAGCGCTCGAACCTTGCGGCCCAAGCGCCTCAACTAGAAAACGCGGATGGCATCGCCGGTACCGGCTTCGACTTCGTTCTCCTTTGGAGGGAGAATGAATTTCGAATGACTGAGGAGGCTGATATGAGCACGCTAGCGGACGACATCAACAAGCAGATAAACGCCGGGCGAAAGTCGATGGAGCGTTCACTGGACGACCTGACCGACATGGAGATGCCCAAGCTACCGCCTGCCGGCCTGGTCGCCGCCGGGCTGGTGACCGCCGTCGTTGCGGTAGGGATCGTCGGCTGGCTGGTGTATCGCAGCCGCCGCCGCCGCACCATCATGCAGCGGCTGCAGGAGTATGAGAGGGAACCCAGATGGTTCCCTCTCATTGGCCGGTCGCTTCGCGACGGGCCTGCTCTCTTTCCGGTATATGGTTGGGATTGTCTAAGAGTCACTCGTAGCCGCGCCTGGGTGGCCTGGAAGACAAAGTCGCGGCCGGGATGAACCCGGCCGCCAAAAGCGTGCTGGTGTCGGCTTATGCTGCCTCGGCTGGGGTCAGGCGGAGCGTCTTCTTCGCCTTTTCGGGCAGCACCGTGCGGCCGTTGCCCGCGCTGAGTGCACGCCTGGCCGACCGATACCCCCAGTCCATCAGCTCTCTCGTCCGGCTGAAGTCCGCCGGCGAGACGTCGGCGAGGTCGAGGGCGGGCATGACGTGGATGTTCGTGGAGTCCTTGTGCGCTGCAACCTCGGCGTCCAGCTTCTGCTCCACGATGCGAGCGAGCGCGTGGAGGGCCATCCCCAGGGCGTTGGTCGGCTCGCGGTTGAGCCATGGGTAACCCACCGGCAGGACATAGATCTCGGTTGCGCCGAGTTCGATCGCGACGGTGATCGGGGTGTGGTTGGCGACCCCGCCATCGACGTATTCGCGGCGGCCGATCGTCACGGGCGGGAACACGCCCGGGATGGCGCAGCTCGCGAGCAGGGCCGGGATTGCCGGTCCGGACGCGAGGACGGCCGCACGCCCACTCTTGAGGTCTGTGGCAACGACGTGCAACGGCAGCGTGGCCTCTTCGATTCGCTTGAACGGGACGTGCTTCTCGAGAATCAGGCGCAGGCTCTGGTTGGAGATGAAGTGGTTGCTCCGGCCCAGCAGTCCCGCGGCGCTCGTCAGCGGGCTGATTGGAAACACGTGGTGGCGGCGCAGGCCCAGCCAGATGTCCGCGAGCTCGAGCGTGCCGTCCAGGTCAGGCCGGCCGGCGACCCACGCGGCGTTGACCGCTCCCACAGAGGTGCCGACCAGGAAATCGGGGCGGATGCTCTTTTCGAAGAGCGCCCGAAGCATCCCGATCTGAACCGCGCCCAGGCTTCCTCCGCCGGAGAGGACGAAGGCGACACGTCGGTTCCTCTCCGCGCGTTTCGCGGCGAAGCCCCGGATCATTGCGACAGGCGGGTGGGTCCCATCAGTCAGGCCGCCTTGTTGGTGCCGTGGTCTTTGCGCCGCTTCTCGCGTTGGGTCTCGAGCATGTCCGCGGCGTCCAGGCGATCCCACAGCCGCCAATCACTTTCCGACCGCCACACCTGGTCGAGCAATGACTCGAGCTGGCTGTGAAGGTCGGGTGCGTCGGACTTAGTTCTGAACCTCACCATTCGTCTCCTACTTCCAAAACGCGCATGCAGCCATCGAGCAACTACCACTATTGGATGGTTCTGGAATTCCACCGTTGATCTACCCGCCCAACCAGACGGGCGCCGACGTGGAGTCGAGCCCAAGGTCCGACGTGATGCTGCGGACGGAAGCCGGACCCGTCGAGGTGACGGTCCAGAGCTGGAAGTTGCCACCGGGCGAGGAAGGTGCGAGGTAGGCGATCGTCTTGCCGTCTGGGGAGAAGACCGGCGCGGTGACGAGCTGACCGCTGACGAGGGTCGCGGGCGAGCCCATCGTCAGAGTCGCCGGGTCGAAGGTTGCCACGTCCAGCTCTGCGGACTGGTTCGACCCCTTGGTGCAGATCATCGCGATCAGCTTCTCGTCGGCCGACAGGGCTGGCTGGCCGCAGCCGAGCTCGGGGGTGGTCAGAGCCTGGCCGGCGCTGCGGGCGCGCTTTTGGACCCAGACCTGCGCGTGGACCTGGGAGGCGTCGTCGATCGAATACTTGGCGTAGAGGATGCCGCCGTCGCGCAGCGGAACGGGGTACACGTCACCGCCGGTGTACTGGTTTGGATCGGTCCACTGCGATGAGCTGCGCGAGCTCGGGCTGGAGGGGCTTGCAAAGATCGCAAAGTCGACCCGATACGGGTTGTACGGATCTTTGGGGTCGTAGTCGTAGAACAGGGTCGAGCCGTCCGCGCTGAACCTCGGATAGAAAGACCAGTGGTTGTTCTCCACCGCCGGTCCTGGCACGGAGTTGTGAGTCAGCTGCGACATCACCCGGCCGGTGGTCGACAGGAGGTAGAGGTCTGAGTAGTTGGCCTCCCGACGTACAGCAACCAGCTGGTTTCCTCCGGAAGCCGGGGCCGGCTGCATCCATCCGTCGTCAGCTGTGACCTGCGTGAACGATCCATGTTGAAACCGATAGATCGCGCCGGACTGAACCAGGTACATGGTTCCCGGCAGTGGCGGCGCGGTGACCTGCGTGGGCCTGTGCACCGATGGCCGCTCGCCCTTCAGATAACCGGCGGCGTGATATACGCCGATGCCAAAAGCCAGCATCGCGATCACGAGGCCGGCGCCGATCAACCACCGCATCAGGGGAACGTCTGATGAACGAGGGGAAGAATCTGGCTCCAGTCCGCGAACACCACGCTCTGTCCCGCCGCCCACCCCTCTGATGTGTAGGGCGGAACGAGGACCACGCGATGGATGTTCGAACCGTTGAAGTCATTGGCGATCGTGAGCAGGGCGCGCAACCTGTCCAACCCGATGCTGGACTTGATCTCGCCGTTGAGGGAGCTTGCCAGGGTAGGAAGGTCGGCGATGTTCAGGTGGGAGGCTTGCGCCTTGATTGCAAGCAGGAGCTGCTGCTGGCGTTCTGAGCGGGCGAAGTCGCCTCGCAGATCGCCGTGCCGGGAGCGCACGTACTGCAGCGCATGGACTCCGTCCATATGCGTTGCACCCGGAAGCACCGCGACGCGGTAATACCCATAAGGGTCATCACCGCTGTTGAGGTCTGCAGGGTAGAAATCGTCCATGACTGGATTTGTGACTTGAAGGTCCACGCCACCGAGCTTGTTGATGAGGTGAACGAGGCCGTTGAGGCCTATCCACACGTAGTCGTCGATGTGGACTTTGAAGTTGCTCTCGACCGCGCCGATCGCGGCCTGGGCGCCGCCGAGCTGGTAGGCGGTGCTGATCTTGCCGACGCCCTGGCCTGGAATAGGCACCCACAGGTCGCGCGGTATAGAGAGCATGGTCGCTTGCTTGGAGCTCGGATCGACCCGCACCAGGATCATCGATTGGGTGTTGAGGCGGTCCGGCACGAACTTGGCATCGTCATCCGATCCCAGCAGCAGGACGGTGAACGGTTGA
>VBII01000116.1:0-2964 GCA_005887735.1 Chloroflexota bacterium | reverse complement strand
GAAATAGACGCCCAACCCTCCAACTCCAGCCAGCACGAATCCAAGCACTACGATCCAGGCACGTGGCATAGCAGCGGCCGACCCTCCACCGGGGGAACGTCTGAAACCAGCCAAAAACCCGTGCCCGGCCCGACCGCTACGTTGTTAACGAGATGAAGGGCCTGTTCCTCATGATCGTTGCCGCCTTGTTGCTGGGCAGCGAATCCTGGCCGCAGACCGCCCCGACGCCGCCCCTCGCCGGTTTCAGCTACAGCCCGCTGATCTCGCAAAACGCGGGACGTGATCCCTCCCAGGACCTCGGGCGCCTGCTCGATGCGACCAACCCGGACCTGGTGCGATTGCCCGTGTATTGGGAGGAAGTGGAGCCGGAGCCCGATGTCCTGGATTTCAGCTCCGTGGATCAGCTACTGGCCGTGGTCGGGGCGCACAACATGACTTCCCCAATCCAGACGCGCATCGTGCTCACGATCGGCGCGCGCAATTTTCTTTACCCCGAGCTCCATGAACCCGATTGGGCCGGCCCTCGGCAGCAGCCATACATCGGCCTGGCTCAATCCGGAGCTGCATATCGCGCGTACATCGACGCCACCATCACCCGCTATCGCGACTCTCCGCTGCTTTACGCGTGGCAGGTGGAGAACGAACCGCTCGACTACGTAGGCAACATCTCAACCGGCGCCGACCAGATCACGGCTGCGCAGCTCGCGTGGGAGGTCGAGGAGGTGCATAGCCTCGATCCCGACCATCAGGCGGTTATCACCACCTACAACGGCATGAACGTGAACATCGACATGCTGCAGCTGTGGCTGCCGCAGCTGCTCGGATCCTTTGGTCCCAACGGACACCCCGAGGGTGCCCTGCAGGCGGGCGACGCGCTAGGCCTCGATCTTTACGTCGACGGGCCGAACGTCTCGTTCCGCCATCTGACGACCATGAACCTGCGCGAGGCGTGGAAAGAGCAAACAGTGTCGTTCTGGGCCAACCGGGCGAGCAAGCAGAGCAAGGACATCTGGCTCGCGGAGATGCAGGCTCAACCCTGGGGCGACTCGGGAACGTTCTCGCCACAAGATCTTGTCGAGAGCGCGATCGATTACCGGCAGGAGCCTCTGCAGGTTGTGCTGATGTGGGGGGTCGACACATGGCTCGACGACCCGACCTGGTTGTCCGCGGGGAGCAGGGCGATCGAAATCCTGCGAGCCGGATAAGGCGCGGGGGGATCAGGATCCCCCGCGGGACCCCCCTTTGACATAGAGGTGACCTGGAGTGGTTACTGTGCAGCCAGGGGACGCCCGGAATGAATCCGGGCTTCAGCTCCACTTAGGACTGCTACGCCGTAAGGATCTCGTGCTTGTTGCCAGCCGTGATCGAGAACGCGCCGGCAGACGTCGCCACGTGCATCGTGACGGTGTAGTCCGCTGAGCTCGAGTTTTCGCCCGCGTACTTGCCGCTGGTGCAGGCGCTCGGGATGGTGATCTTGAGCGTGGCGCTCGAGCTGGGCGCCACGGTCGCCGGAGAGAAGGACACGCTGCCGGCGTCGTACTTGTCACCGACCCGCTCGAGCCAGCTGCCGTGAATCGAGGCTAGCGTCATCAGGGCGGTCACCGATTCGATTCTCACCTGCTTGCTGGTCCCGTTGCGCGCGGCGATGGTCGCGTGCAGGTCGTACGGCGCGTTGTTCGCGGCCCCGGGGCACCAGTAGGTTGGATCGACCGATGCCGCGGTCAGCGCGAATGTCGGCGTAGGGGACGAGCAAGCCGCCAAACAGCCGGCCGCGGCGAGGATGGCCAGGAGCCGCAACATCGCCGCGGATGATATGCGTTCGGCAGCAACCATCTTGCAGTCATACCTTTAATGTGCTCAGCGTGGGGCACCTCGACACGCAGCGCTCTTTGCCGGTCATGGGAGCGGACAAGACAGGGTTCGGCCCAATGGCCAAGAAGCTTCGACTTGCCCCGCAGCACAGCGTGGTCGTCCTGAACGCGCCCGACGGTTACCTGGCGCGGCTCAGCCCCGGACCGACCGACATCAAGACAGAGCTGCAAGCAAACAAGGCGTATGACGCTGTCCTCCTGTTCGTGAAAGACACCGATGAGCTGCGCCGTCTCGGCCCGGAGGCGATCCGCGCCGCGAAGCCCAACGGCCTGCTCTGGATCACCTATCCGAAGGGCGGCAAGACACGCGGCGCCACGGATCTGCCCGCGACGTCGTGGTGGGTCCAGCGCGACGTCCTCGGTGAGATCACGTCGGAAACGGGGTACAAGCCGGTCGCCTTCGTGGCCATCGACAGCGTCTGGACCGCGCTCCGTTTCAAGCGTCTCTAAGCGACGCGCATCCTCGCCGTCGCCGACGAGGTCGACGAGGCCTTATACGGCGACAAGCTCGACGGGATCAAGCCTGACCTCGTGCTGGGTTGCGGCGACCTGCCCTTCGACTACCTCGAGTACCTGGTGAGCCGGCTCGACGTTCCGCTTCTCTACGTGCCTGGCAACCACGACCCGAGTATCTCGCCGCCGGACATGACGTGGATGCCGCTCCGCTCAGAGCTACCGCGCCCAGGTCCGGAGGGATGCATCAACATCGACGGCCGCCTCATCGAGGCGTACGGTTTGCGCATTGCCGGCCTCGGCGGAAGCATTCGCTACAAAGAGGGACCCAACCAGTACTCGCAGGGTCAGATGGGTCGCCGGGCTCTCAGGCTCGAGCTCAGCATCCGGCTGAAGCGCGTGCTGCGTGGTCGGAAGCTGGACATCCTGGTCACGCACGCGCCGCCCTTTGGAGCGGCTGAAGCCAAGGACTCGGCACATGTGGGATTCGTCGCCTTTCTGCGCCTGATCCGAAATTTCAGGCCCTCGCTCGCCGTGCATGGCCACATCCATCCGTACGGACGCCTCGTGCCAGAGCGCAAGGTCGGCCCGACGCGGGTGATCAACGTCGTCCCGTCGCGCGTCGTCGACATCTGACCTG
>VBII01000113.1 GCA_005887735.1 Chloroflexota bacterium | reverse complement strand
TAGAAATCCATTTGGGATGAGGCTCCCGCCACCTAGCTCCAAGAAAATCGGTGAGCTCCCGTGACCCCCGCGCGCGAGACGGAGCAGGCGAAGACCTCGATTTGGATACGAGTTTTGGTCGGGGGGACGGGACACTATTTGAACCTCCTGGGCGCGGGCAAGCCCCGGTTGTTGGAGACACTCTGTGAGTACAAGGAGAGATCACCAGTTCTGAATCGCCATCGTCAATAAGCTTTGAGAACAGCCGGATCGACCTCTTCAGCGCCACCCGTCGCGACCGTCGAAAGCGTGCTCTCGTAGGTAAGGCCCCTACGACCCGGCAGTCTCGGCTGGCCGGCTGGCCGTAGTCCGGTCTGCCGCGCCGCCTCGGCCATAACGATGGTTGCGACCAACCGGTATCGATAGTGAAGAGTAGGAACCGAGAGGTCAATGCGGGCCCGCTCGACTGAGCCTCCGAGACTATTGAAACTCGGCATGCCTGCTTCGCCTTCGTCCGGAATCACCAGCAATGTGTCGCGCCCAGCCAGATTCACGCGGTGGATGGGAGGGCCATCGATGCGAGCGCCGGCCACGACGATTCTTCGGAATGCCAGCTTGCTGCCCGTCGTCATGGGCAACACGCGAATGAGGTTTCGATGGGAGCGGGCCGCCGCCCTTCCTTCCGCAGTAACCCCACGGTTGACGCCATACCAGACTCTGGATGAGTCGTCCAGCCCCACTGTCCGCCACCCGAAGGCAGCCGCCGACCTGATCGCGCTGCCAGCTTCGACGTGGTCTTTAGGGCGCGACAACAGAAGGGCCGGGCGTCGCTCTTCGGGGCGTCTAGCCAGCCGCGGCGCAAGACCCCGTCCGGCCATCAAGTAGTAGAGGGCGACTGCTGCCGCAGCGGCGACGTTGAGCGTATTAACGCCTCGTCCAAACATTGGGATGCTCACCGTTCGAGCAGCGGCTCTCAGCAAGTCTGCCCGGATGCCGAGCCGCTCGCCACCCACGACTATTGATGCTTGCGTCCCGGGCAGTGTCGCACCAAAGACGATCGAGGCCCCGAGCGTGTTCTCAACGGCCACTATCGGCCATTGCTGGTCGATCAAGCTGTTCGTGTCGATCAGGTCGAGTTCGCCACCACGCTCAGCATCCCAAGCCGCCAGAAGGCCGCGTGTATCCCGGAAGGCACATGCAGCCCCGAACATCGCGGCCGCGTCCATCAGCGCGCGCGCATTGGCCGGATTCTCGACCCCATCACCTACCAGTCGGACACGTCGGGTCATGGACGCCGCTTCGCGTTTGTCCATGCACGTCTGCACATATCCACGAATGCAGCTGCCCGGTGCTCATGATCAGCCGTTCTCATAACCCGAACAGTCCGCTTGCCGGTGTGCTGCTCGATGAGGTGATGGCCGATCTCGTGCATGAGGCCCTCAAACAGGACGAAGTCTCTGAGCGCCTCCGATGTCCAATAAACTCGCGCAGTTCCGAACTCCTCTTCGACCGATGCGCCAGCTCGCTTAAGGCGATCGATCGATCCGTCAGATAGATCGCTCAAAGTCCATGGCGGTTGCACCTGCTCATACAGCACGACCCTGCCCGGAACCTGCAGCCGGGCGATGCGCACGATCTGGCCCGAGAGTCGGACTGAAGGCCGCATTTCCACAGAACGGATGCCGTATAGGACGAGGGGACCGAAGAATTCGAAAGCCCGCTTGATATCGGCGGGCTTTAATGGATGGAGATACCCCTTCCGCGCCGGAACGACAACGATGTCGACCCGATGCGCTGGTCCTGCTGCCGATGGAGCTTCTTCCGGACCCTCAAGTCCAAGTTCCTTCTTGAGACGTCGGAAACGGCGGCGTGCCACCTCCTCCCGTCCACGGCGCATTCTCGGTGCTCTCAAGCGCCTTTCCGCTCGTATGTCGGGCGGATCCGTGCCCAGGCTGCGGGTCATTGTGCAAAGTTAGTCTGCCCCACGATTGGGCGGACATGGTGACGGCGATGCTCGAGCGCATCGAGGCCGGGGCTCGTCAATCGAAGGCCTAAGACAGTCACCGAACGGCGGGGTCATTTGTTATCCAGCGGGCATAGAAGACATCGACGAGTTCAAATCCCGTTGCCCTAATGCGCTCCGTGACCCATGGGGCTCCAATATCTGGGGTCGGAACCCGCCTCGATCCGCTAGATGTTGGCGTGACTGCGATCGAGTTTTGGTCGGGGGGAGGGGACACTATTTGAACTCTGACTCCGAACGTACGGTCCCTGTCTTAGCTCTCCTCCAGGCTCACAGCCCGCACTTGAGGGCATGCAGAAACGAGCTCCCGAACGACGGGGGTTACGCAGATATCGCCCCGTTGAAGGAGAAAGGATGCTCGATCGCGCGCATCCGATGACCTGCACGGTTTAGAGCTACTTGGTCTTCGATTGCTCTGGCAAATGCGTCCGGGTCAGATACGAGCTCAGCAAGCGACGCAGCGCTTGCGCTAAGGCCGCGCACCCACTCGATATCGCTGCCCGCCGACTCCGTCGCAACGGCCATGAACCGCGCGGCCGCCTCCTTGCGACGCCGAGTGAGGCCGAGCGCGACCGCACCGTGGTAACCAGGCCAGCCGATGGCTGGCTGGTCTTCGTAATACGCCGCCACCGCTGCCAAGTCGCGGAATAGGCCGCGGAGCCGAACAATCTCACGCGCGGCGTCAGCTGCCATCTGCTGAACGACTCCTTCGAAGCCGCTTGGGTCACGGTCGAATCGCACGAATTGGCCGCCCGGCGTTCCAACACGTTCGCTGACGTGAAAAGGCCAAACGCCAGGTCCGGCGGTCGAATCCCACAACCAACTACCGCCGACATTGCAATACGTGCCTTTCGACCACGATGACGGCTGGAACTCCACGAAGAATGCCCGCCACCCGTAGTCGTCATGCCAGAACCTCGACTGACCCTTCCGGCGAAGGCCCAAAGGCGCCAAGGCGCCACGGGCGACGCGATTAATGATCGTGCCGTGCGGCTCGGGCATCGGTCGATGTTGCCACAAGAGGCGGGCGGTTCCTCAGTCGGTGATCAGGAACGAATGGGTGAGAATCGGGCACTCACAATTCAAGACACCTCATGAAGTGGGTCGAGGCGCGACTGATCCGTCGGGCGAATGATCCGTTCTTGGCCGAATCATTTGTTATCAATCGGGCCGGGGCAACAGCGACTGAGTTCAAATCCCGTAGCCCTAATGCGCTTCGCGATCGATCGGCCCCCAATATCTGGGGTCGGAACCAACTCAGTTGCTCAAGATGTT
>VBII01000115.1 GCA_005887735.1 Chloroflexota bacterium | reverse complement strand
CGGCGGCGGCGCTTGCGCCCTCGATGTTCTTCAGCGCCCACGCGAGCTTCGTGGCGGTGAAGTAGGGATCGAGGACCAGGCCGGTGATGTCACGGACGCGCGGCTCGTGCCCCGCCTCGCGTAGCCGGGCGCATTCGCCGGCGGTGCGGCGGTCCTGCCAGACGATCGCCGGTGCGACCGGCTCGAGGCTGTCGCGGTCCCACAGGACAAGGGTTTCGCGCTGGTTCGTGATCCCGATCGCCCGCACGTCGCGCGCGCCTGCGCCCGCCGCATCCATCGCCAGCTTCGCGCTCGCCTGGACGGCGGACCAGATCTCGTTGGGGTCGTGCTCCACCCAACCTGGCCGCGGATAGTGCTGGGTGATCTCCGCGTAGCCTTTGCCGCGAATCTCACCATCGATGCCGACCGCTATAGCGGTGGCACCGGTCGTGCCCTCGTCGAGGCTTAGGACAACCGGCGGGATGTCTCGGGTTTCCAGGTGCGGTTGAGGCTGCCGGTCGAGTAGCCCTCGAGGTCGGCCGCGACGAACTTGTAGCCCGCCTCGCGCACAGCCGCGGCCACGAGCTCCCGCTGCGCGACCAGGCGCGGCATCTCGTCGGCGTCGACTTCGATCCGAGCGACGTCACCGTGATGGCGCACCCTCACCTGCCGGAATCCCATCGCTTTCAGCGCATCCTCGGCAGCCTCGATCTGGCGCAGGGCGGCGACGGTCACGGGCGTGCCATGCGGGATCCTCGACGAAAGGCACGCGAACGACGGCTTGTTCCAGTTCGGCAGGCCGAGGGATCGGGCCGCCGCCCGGATCTCCGACTTGGCCATGCCGGCCTCGAGCAGGGGAAAACGCACGCCGCGACGCACGGCGGAGCCATGCCCGGGCCGGTGGTCGCCCGCGTCGTCGGCGGTCGCGCCGTACGCGAGATGCGCGAGGTCAAGCTCGTGCTGGACAGGTTCGAGCGTGTCGAAGAGTTCCTCTTTGCAGTGAAAGCAGCGGTCGGGATTGTTCCGGGCGTAAGCCTCGAGCTCGACCTCGCCGGTCATGACCTCGACCAGGCGAGCCCCCATGTATCGCGCCATCTCACGCGCTGCGGCCTGCTCTGATTCCGGATACGCGGGCGAGCTCGCCAGCACTGCGACCGCGCGCTCTCCCAGCTCGTCCATCGCCAGCCGGAGGAGGAGGGTCGAGTCCACGCCGCCCGAGTACGCGACGAGCACCGAACCCAGGTCACGCACGATTTCGCGCGCCGACTTCAACCGAGTCGCGTCAAAGGAGTCGAGCTGGATCATTTAGGTCCAGCTACGAGGTTAGCTCGCGCGGGCTTCGGAAGGCTCCATCGCGGGAGTGCCGCACCACGCCTCGTAGTCGATGAGCGAATCGACAGTTGGGTTCTCACCGCACAGCGGGCAGGCCTTGTTCTGGCGCAGCTTGAGCTCGCGGAACGTCATGTCCTCGCCCTCGAACAGCAGGTAGCGGCCGATCATCGGGCGACCGATGTCGAGCAGGTACTTGATCGTCTCGAACGCCATCATGCTGCCGATGATTCCGGGCAGGACGCCGAACACGCCGGCCTCGGCGCAGCTCTGCACGCTGCCGGGAGGCGGCGGCTCGGGGAACAGACAGCGGTAGCACCCCGTGCCCTTGGCCGAGTCGAACAGCGCAAGACGGCCTTCGAAACGGAAGATGCTGCCGTGCACGAGCGGCTTGGCGAGGAAGTGAGCGGCGTCGTTGGCCAGGTAGCGGGTCGGGAAGTTGTCCGTGCCGTCGACGATGACGTCGTATGGCGCGAAGATCCGCATGGCGGTCTCCGAGTTGAGGTGCTCGTTGATCGGCACCACCTCAACGTCCGGGTTCAGGTTGCGCAGCGTCTCGGCCGCCGACTCGACCTTGGGCCGGCCGATGTCGTCGTGGCCATGCAGCAGCTGGCGCTGGAGGTTGGAGGCGTCGACGACGTCGAAGTCGACGATCCCGATCTTGCCGACCCCCGCCGGCGCCCAGGAGCAGCACGCTCGAGTTGAGGAGCTTGCGCTGACCGGCGCCGCCGACCTCGGGCAGGATGAGGTGGCGGGCGTAGCGAGCGACCTGGTCGGGGGTGAAGCTTCGGGTTTGAGCCATCTGCTAGGACTATACCCAGGGCTGCTCCGGGCTTATTCCTATAGTGGAGGGCGCCGTGGAAACTGAATATCTCGACGAAGAAGCCGTGATCTCCCTCTACAACAAGGTTCGGACCGGCAAGAAGACCTGGCCGACCGGGATCTGGAGCTCCCCCGCCGCGCTTCAGTACGCGGTCACGGTGTTCGACTACTGGATCCACAACGTGATGGGCTGGAAGGGCTGGCCCGACGCCCGCGGCAAGGTCACCCCGGCCCTGTTGGAGGAGCACCGCCTGGCGGATCTGGTCGAGAGCGTTTTCGTGCCCGAGTTCGGCGATGACTGGCTGGACTTCGAGGTGGTGCTCAACGAGAGCATGCGGCTGTCGGAGGATGAGAGCTGGGCGCCCGACCTGTCGGACCGCCAGGAGCGCGTCGAGGCCGCGTTTGAGCACGCTTTCGAGAAACTGATCGGGTCGCCCAAGCAGCAGCCGAAGCTCCTCCCCACCTATCACCGATTTCGCAATCACCTGCTGCGCATGTGGAGCGCCTTCCAGGAAGCGCAGGCCGAGCACGACAAGGCGGAGCGCGAGTCGGCCGAGCGCTTCTGGGCCCACCTCCGCCTGGTCAGGAGCAGCCGCGGCCAGGCGGCCGAGGCGTGGTCGATCGTCAACACCGACGACGAGCGCCGCGGCGAGGTGGTGATGGTTTGGGGCGAGCCCCATCCTTACTGCGTCGTCGTGCTCGACGACGACGTGGAGGCGGGCGGCTGGGAGCAGGTCATCTATCGGCTCGAGCAGGAGATCCTCGTCGAGGAGCCCGGCGTGGTCAGCTACGCGGTCTGGCAGAAGGGGTTCGTCGGCGAGTACTACCGGTGCGCCGATTGCGGCGAGCTGCACAGCCAGTTCGACGAAGACACAAGCAACGGCCTACGCCTGGACGACCTCGAACCGCCAGAAGAGAAATAGATTTTGTTTCACCTCCCCGCTCGCCGGGGAGGTCGCAAACCCTTCATTCGACCGTCAGCGAAAAATTCCTTCCCTCCCAACCCGTCATGTAATGAGCCGTCCAGGAGAACTCGGTGCCTGAGGGGAGCCTTTGGCATGGAACATCGGCAATCCACACCCCGAGGGTCGTGTCCGAGGCGTCGAGCTCAATGTGCGACTGCCAGCCGTCGAACGTGTAGTGCACCGAGGCGGGCCGAGGCAGCTGAACGCGAAGTCGTCTTCCCGCCGCGATGCGTGTGATCTGGTGCTTGTGCGACCAAACATAGGCAGGCTCGAGCGCCGGCCCTTCCGTGTAGCGCTTCCGAGCTGGCGTGACGATGTCGGGGAAGCCGGCGAGGGCAATGGTGACGAGGAGCTCGAGGTATTCGGCGTGCGCCCACCCCAGTGGACACGCAGATCCATTTGGCTTGCCGAACTGGAGGCGACGCCCCGGCACGTCGGGCCCATCCCAAAGCTGTTCGGGCAACGCCAAGCTCTGGCCCGCGAATCCTTCGAGCGTGCGCACCAGCTCCGCCGCGGGAAGTCCCATCGAGAAAAAGTGCCTCGCGCGCTCGCCGGTGAGCACCGGCCACGACCGGCCCCGGCCGCTGCCATCCCACGGCGCTCCGTCCTCGTGCTCGCCGTACTGGTCGCCGGCGTAACGCCGCCAGCTTGGCCCCGCGGGAAGGCTGACCTTGAGCGATGTGTCGACGCCCTGCAGGCTGCGCAGCACGCGTTCGTCTTTGGGCCGGCGGAGCCCGTAACGAACCAGCTCGAGAAACTCCGGAGCGATCGCGCCGTCTGCAGGACGCCGATCCGGATCTGAAGCGAGGCGGACGTACTGGCCGTTGGGCATCGAGCACCACGACTCGATGCGGTCGTTCCAGTAGTCGGCCATGGCGCGGAGATGGCTCGCTGCGACATGCTCTCCCGCGTCATTCGCGAACTCCGATGCGACGACCAGCGCTGCTATGCAGGTGGCGAGCGTCGCAGGAGGAAGGCCGCCCGCGTCCTCCCATCGGTCGAGCTGCGTGGCTGGACCCTCGCGGATGATGAACTGTGCCGCAGGGCGCACCATCGTCGGGTAAGGATCGTGGTCGAGGCATCCGGCGACGCCGAGCCGCCACGCCAGCAGGATTGGCAACGCAACCTGGTCGAGCTCGGTCGACTGCCAGTGCGGAGTGCCGTCGAGAAACCAGTTCTGATACCAGCCCCCGTCAGGTCGCTGCTGCGACT
>VBII01000114.1 GCA_005887735.1 Chloroflexota bacterium | reverse complement strand
TGCCCGGCGTCATTCCCCGGCGGCGCATGTCGTCGCTGAACGAGGTCAGCGTCAGCGGCTGGGCGATCTTCGGCTCGGTGACATACGTGCCGCTGCCGTGGCGGCGGTCGAGGTAGCCGTCCCGAACGAGGTCGTCCAGGGCCGCGCGCACCGTGAGCCGCGAGACGCCGAGGTCGACCGCCAGCTGGCGTTCGGCGGGGATGGGCTGGCCGACCGCAAGCGACTCGATCAGGTCCAGGACGCGGTCGCGCGTCTCCTCCTGCTTGCTCATAAGTGGTATTGCCCTCCTGACCGGCGCATCGGCGGTAGTTAAGCACAGATCCGGCAAGTGGTCAATACCACTTTTCGGTAACGTCAGGTTGGGGCCCGGCGGGCACGCTTCCTCAGGTAGTCATCTCCTGGTCAGGGTTAACAAGTTGAGTTCGCTTCCAAGCGAGCCACACACCAACCTGGAGGTCTGGAGATGCATCTGATCGGGTTTTTGATCATGGGGGCGATCGTCGGCTGGCTGGCCGGCAAGATCATGAGCGGCCATGGCTACGGCATCATCTGGGACGTCGTCCTCGGCATAGTCGGCGCGTTCGTCGGCGGCTTTGTCTTCTCGCTGATCTTCGGCACGCAACCGACCGGCCTGATCATCTCGTTCATCGTCGCGCTCATCGGGGCGATCGTCCTGGTCGCGATCGTGCACATGGTCAAGCGGGAGCCGATCCGCACGACCTGAGCTCAGGTTCTTTTCGTCACCAAAACGTTGGGCCCCCCGGTCCGGCGGTAATCGCGGCCGCTGAATTGTTTCTTTGGTAGGCGCGAGTCGAAGGTTGCGCAAATCAATTGCCAAGGAGGTAATTCGCGAGATGCTTGCTGCACTTATCGTCCTCGTACTCCTGCTCCTGATCTTCGGAGGCGGGGGTCTGCTGTCATCGGGGCTGCAGATTCTGTGGATCATTCTTCTGATCGGCCTCGTTCTCTGGGCCCTTGGATTCGTCTTCCGTGGAACCAGCGGCGGACGCTGGTACCGCTGGTAGCAACTGACCTGTAACAGTCGGTGACGAGCGCCGCATCATGCGGCGCTCGTTTCAGATCGCGCGGCGGCTGGGATTCCACACGTCTGGCGTCAGCCGTGCGCCATGAGGCACCTTTTGGCGCGCGTCTGATGTCAACGATGCGTTACATCGGCGGCAACGATTTCGGGGCGCGCAACGTTAGTCCTTGCATGGCCCGTCCGGTCGATGCCCGTTCCGAGGTCTCTGGTGCGTTCACCCTTGGAGGACTGGGCCTGGGCGGCCTCTACTTTCCAATCGGCGGCTTCATCCTTGGGGTCGGCGGGACTGTCCTCGCGATCCGGGCCCTGCGCCGGGACCGGGACAGCGCCGGCGCGATCTGGGCGCTGTGCCTCTGCACCACCGACATGGCGCTGAGCCTTTCCGGCTTTATCTGGAGCTTGATGACTGGCCTCCTCGGAATCGTCACCTCCCCCGATGGCCACATCCGGATGGTCCACCTACCAGCTGCGCAGGCAGCTCTTTTCGATCGGCGAAGACTTCTGGGTCCAGAACGCCCAGGGCGAGAACGTGTACAAGCTGGATGGCAAAGTCCTTGTCCTGACTCAGACCTTCGCCCTGCAGGACGTCAATGGAAACGAGGTGGCACGGATGCAGGCGGAGATGCTGACGCTCCGCAAGACGATGGACATCGAGCGCGGCGGGCAGGTCGTGGCCACCGTCAAGAAGGCGTTCTTCAACGTCTTGAGCCAGAGCTTCACGGTGGAGGTCGCCGGCGACGGCGAGCTCCAGGCGCAGGGCGACATCCTGAACCACGAGTTTCAGATCACCGCGGGTGGGCAGGTTGTGGCGACGATCTCCAAGCAGTGGTTCGCCGCTGACTTCATGTACGGGATCGCCATCGCGCCTGGCCAGGATGAGGTGCTGCTCCTGTGCATCGCCATCAGCATCGACGAGATGTCGGAGAGAGACCGCCGCTAGACCTTGGACGATGAGATTTTCGAAGCCTGGCGCGAGCGTGTGCGCTCAGGCGACGAGACCGCAACGATCATCAACCTGTACGAGCTCGAAGCGCGATCGCGCGGGTTGGGGCCGGAACAGCTCCCAAACGAGGAACGGGTCCGGCTGGCGCTCCGCGCCCTGGAGGCGAGGGTCCCAGGATTCGAGGTCGCTCCGGACAGCGATCGGGGCATTGAACCAATCGTGCTCGTGGCCTACGACCCGGCTTGGCCGGCGCGCTTCAAATCGTGGAAAGACCGCCTGCTTGCACTGATCGCTCCACCGCCGCGACGAATCGACCACGTCGGCTCCACGGCGGTGCCTGGACTGACCGCAAAGCCGGTCATCGACATCCAGGTGAGCGTGGATGACATTCGGAACGAGTCGACGTACGTACCTGCAATCGAATCCCTCGGCGTTCAACTGCGGAGCCGCGACGACGATCACAGGTTCTTCCGGCCGTTTGCGGGACGACCGCGCCATGTCCACATCCACGTCTGCAATGCTGGAAGCGAGTGGGAGCGGAGGCACCCGCTGTTCGTCGCCTACCTTCGAGCGGACGCCGTCGCACGGGAGGGCTACATGGAGGCGAAACAGTCAGCACTGGCCCGCTGGGCCTATGACCGCATTGCCTACACCGAGTCGAAGGACGAGGTGATCCGCAACCTCATGGCACGCGCCGAATCGTGGGCGCGTCTCAAAGGTTGGTCGCTCTAAGCCCGCCGATCAGGCGGGCCCCAGCTCCCTGCCGGGCATGCAGGTCCACTTGCCACTCACGGTGACGGTCTGCTTCTGATCATCGGTCCAGTGAAGGGTGCCGTTGACATTCCCCTCGTGAAGGCCGCTGTCGGACGTGATCACGAGCAAGGCCGAACCGACAAACGTTGGCTCGGTCGGTCCGAGCGGCGAAACCGGGGCGAGCGACGCCTTGACCGAGTAGGTGCCTGGGCCGTGGTACTGCTGAATCGTCGGATCGGTCGAGAACGACAGCCAGTACCACACCTGGTTGATCTGGAAGTAGGTCGCGAATGAGAACAGCTGTCCCGATCCTCCACTGCCCGCGCCGCACGACTGCGGGCGGCCGGTCGAGATGTGCCCGCTCATCGCATCGCCGAAGTTGAGCGACTCTGCCGCAGCGGGAAAATCCAGTGGCGTCAGCGCCTGCCCCTTCCCACCCTTGGCGCTGGGACTGCTGGCGGGTGCCGGCGGGGCTGCGAAGGACGCGGGGCCGGACGTGTAGGTTGAGCCGCCGCCCTTGACCTGAAGCCGGTAGGTCGTGGCCCTTAAAACGCGCCCCCAGCTCATATCGACCTGGGTCGACTTCTGGCCGCCCTTGGGCACAAAGCTGGCACCAGCCACATTGATGGGGTTTCCGGCGTCGTCGAGAAGGGCGAACGCGTTTTGATTGACGTCGATTGACGAAGGACCATCGACCACAGCCCGCAGGTGAACGACGCTCGGAGTGAGCTCGAACTTCTCCACGGTGACCTTCCAGGAACCCACCGAAGTCAACGTGGGCGACAGCGTCAGTGGAGTGGCCGGCTGGATCTTCAGACTGACCGAAAAGCTCCACACGCCGGAGTTGGCGGAGCCTACCGCCGGCGGGCCAGGGGGGCCCTGCACGAAGTTGGAGACTGTCACGCCCAGGTGCGCCACACCGTCGGCTCCGGCACGGGGCGGCTGCATATAAGAGACGACCAGGTCGCCGATGACTCCGTTCGCCTCACCGTAGCCCGAGTTGATCTGACCGCTGTCATCGGAGATCTGGACCATCGGGTGGCCAGCCGGCAGCGACCGCAGGATCAGGACGATTCCGGCCGTGTCGGCGTAGGCGCCAACCAGGCGGACCGCTCGGCCGGAGCTTGTTTGGAGCAGGTCGGGAGTGCTCACCGCGTCCGCTGCCTGACTCAGGTTCGCGACGGCCAGGTCCTCCACCGGCAACCGGCCGATCGACTGCAGCGTTCCACTTGGCGGCACGGTTGGGGCACTGGAGGGCCGCGTCTGGGGATGCGCCGCCGGCAGGAAGCCGGTCGACGACTGCAGGCGAATGAAGACGAGGCTCCCAACGATGATGACGGCGAGCGCCGCGGCGATAAGGCCGACCAGGCGAGGATGCCCGGGCGACGCCGGGTCGCGGAGCCGCGACTCGACCTTGCTCTTCAGCGCCGAGGGGTAGTGGGCCTCGCCCACCGCGTCGCGCAACCTTTCACGAATCTCTGTCTCATTCATCGGCCAGCACCTCGGGGCTCAAGCGCAGTCTCTCCAGCGCTCGGTACGTGCGCGATTTGGCGGCTTTCGTGCTGATCCTCATGACCTCGGCGACCTCGTCGAAGCTGAGGTCCAGGTAGTAGCGGAGGATGACCACCAGGCGCTGGTCATGCGGGAGGCGATAAAGCGCACGGCGCAAGTCGGCGCGGAGGGCGTGGACTTCCGGTCGGGCCCAGTCTTCGACTTCGATGGCTTCGGACGACTTGATCACCCAGAACCAGCGGCTTCTCCGCATGCGCCGGCACTCGTTCGCGACGATGGCGAGCAGCCAGGGCCCCATCTCAGCGCCCCGGCGGAACCGGCCGAAATGACGCCATGCCTTGAACATCGCCTCCTGGACCGCGTCCTCCGCTTCGGTGTCGGAGCGCAGCATCGCCGCCGCCAGTCGGTAGGCTGCCGGAAGGAGGGGCTCGACCAGGGCGACAAAAGCAGCGGCGTCGCCGCCGGTCGCCTCTTGAGTCGAGGCGGCTATCACTCCACCCGTACTATCCCCCACGCCTTCGAAAAGTCCCGGCCATCATGATGAGCCCGATGCCGGGCCTTACGACCCTTCTTCTTTTTGGGCTCGCCACATTCATCCTGACGATCTCCCCGGGGCCCGGGGTGCTGTACGTCACCGCGCGCAGCCTTGCCCAGGGGCGCCGGGCCGGCTTCGCCTCGATGTTTGGAATCGAGGCCGGAGAGGTCGTGTGGATCGCGGCCGCCGCGACGGGCGTCGCCGCCATTCTCTCAGCCTCGGTTTCCGCGCTGACGTTCCTGCGCTTCGCGGGCGCCGCCTACCTGATATTTCTTGGCATCCAGCGCTGGCGTGAGGCCGGCGCAGCGGACACGCCGGAGCCGGCAGGATCTGGCCGCATCTTCGCGCAGGGATTCGTGACGCAGCTTCTGAATCCGAAGGTCGCCGTCTTCTTCGTGGCCTTCTTGCCGCAGTTTCTCAACCCGGCCCAACCCCTTGGGCCGCAGGTCGCTGTCCTCGGTGCGGTGTACATCGGGATCGCCATCGCGGTCGATGCCTCATACGTGATGGGCGCGGCCGCCCTCTCGAAGCGGTTCGTCGAAAGCGCCGTTGCTCGGCGACGGACCGGCCGCATCGCGGCCGCGAGCTACGTCGCGCTGGGCCTTGCAGCGGCCGCGACCGGACTCAGGAAGCCCTAGCGGGGACGCCTTCGGGGGCCGTTGCGGCACACTTTGCGTTGCCTTGCGAACCCTGATCACCACCGCCGGCAGGCAGGAATCGACCGCGACCGATGCGATCGTCAGATGCTTCAACGAAGCTCACGAGCTCGGGTTCTGGCTTGACATCGAAGCACCTGACGAGGCGGACTTCCACCTCCTCGAGCAAACCTTCAAATTCCATCCCCTGACCATCGAGGACATCAGGCACCAGGACCAGCGACCGAAGGTCGATGAGTACAACGAGTACAACTTCACAGTGCTCTTCGTGGCGCAATGGGAACAGGAGGAGATCGTCCTCCGCGAGCACCACCTGTATGTCGGTTCGCACTATCTGATCACCGTGCACAACGAGGCCTCGTCGCAGCTCAAGGACCTTCAGGATCGCATCCACAAAAGTCCGGAGCTGACCCACGGCAAGCCGGCCTTCATCACGTACCTGGCCATCGACGCCCTGGTGGACGCGAACTTTCCCGTCCTCGACAAACTCGACGACCTTGTCGACCAGCTCGAGGATGACATCCTCCAGAAGGCATCGCCGCAGGCCCTGGGCCGCATCTACAACCTCAAGCACACCGTCACCGAGCTTCGGATATTCCTGGGCGCCCAGAGGGACGTGTTTCAGCGCTTGATCACGCACGGCATCCACCTGCAGCAAGAGGACCTGACTCTTTACTACCGCGACGTCTACGACCACATCGTGCGCCAGTACGAAACGGTCGACTCGCTGCGCGATCTCCTCTCGAGCGCGATGGACGTCTACCTGTCGACGGTGTCGAACCGCGTCAACGAGACGACGAAGGCGCTGACGGTGATCGCGAGCCTGTTTCTCCCTCTGAGCTTCCTCACCGGTTTCTACGGAATGAACTTCGTGTACCTCACCCAGGTGCTCGAGACTCCCTACGCCGCGTTCGCGGTCGGCGTGGCCACCATGCTCATAGCGACCGCGATCCAGCTCTGGCTCTTCCGGCGCCGCGGCTGGATCTAGCCCAGCGGTGAGTGACTGCTGCTCGCCCAAGGGCTACCGGTGGGTCTTCAGCGAGAAGAGCGCCCGTGCGGAGGCGAAGCGGTACCGGCGCAAAGGCCTTGACTCCACGTCGCGCCGGATCGTCGACTTTCTGAAGTTGCAGGGTGTCGAAGGCAGGACGGTGCTGGAAGTCGGCGGCGGGATCGGCGCGATCCAGATCGAGCTCTTGAAAGCAGGCGCGTCACGTGCCGTCAGCGTCGAGCTGACGCCTACGTATGAGGAGGTGGCGGCAAACCTTTTGAACGAGGCAGGCCTGGCAGACCGCGTCGAGCGGACGGTGATGGACTTCGCCCAGGTGGCCGGACAGGTGGAGAGCGCCGACATCGTGATCCTGAACCGGGTCATCTGCTGCTATCCCGACATGCCGCGTCTTGCCGGCGCGGCCGCCGACCACGCGCGTCAGCTCCTGGTCATGAGCTTTCCGCGGCGCACCTGGTGGCTCTGCATCGGGCTGGGGATGGGCAACGTTCTCCTCACGCTGCTCCGGCGCGAGTTCCACATTTTCCTGCACCCACCAAAGAAGATCGTCGCCACCTCACGACAGCACGGCCTCGAGCCTGTGCTCGACCAGGAAGGCCTGATATGGGAGGTGGCCGCCCTCCGGCGGGTCGCTTAGCCGCGGCCCAGGCCAGGCAGGACTCTCTCCCTCCAGAAGGTTTCGTCGTTGGGTATCGCCTGAGGCGCGGCGGACGGCGGCGGCTCCGACTTGAAGCCGGAGCCGGTGTCGAACAGGGCGACGGAGTCATCTCGGCGGACCAAGCCTGATTCCACAAGCGCCTCGAGGCCCGCGGCGGCCGCGGCCGTCTCGAGGCTAACGTAGCCGAGCCCAAGCGAACCCATCCGGCGCTGCATCTCGAGCATGTCAGCGTCCGGCACGGCAACGGCCGCCCCACCCGACTTGCGGATGGCGTCGAGGATCAGGAAGTCGCCTACTGCGCCCGGGACACGCAGGCCTGAGGCGGCGGTGGAGGCGTTCTGCCAGCTCGACGCAAAACGCGAACCTTCCTGAAAAGCCCGGACAATCGGCGCGCAGCCCTCGGCCTGGACGCAGAACATCCGCGGGCGCTCACTGCCGACCAGACCCATCGACTCGAGCTCGGCGAATGCCTTCCACATGCCGACGACGCCGGTCCCGCCACCGGTCGGATAGACGATCGCGTCAGGCAGGCGCCAATCCAATTGCTCGGCGATCTCCAATCCCATAGTCTTCTTGCCCTCGACCCGGTACGGCTCCTTCAGCGTGCTCAGGTCGAACGCCCCGGTTTCCTCCGCGATGAGCCGGGCCAGCCTTCCGCAGTCGGAGATCAGGCCATCGAGGAGCAGGAGATCGGCGCCAGTAACGAGCACCTCGACCTGGTTGGCTGCGGGAGAGTCCGACGGCATGATCACCGTTGCGCGGACGCCAGCTGCGGCGGCGTACGAGGCCAACGCACCGCCCGCGTTGCCGGCCGACGGGGCGACCAGGTGCTTCGCGCCGAGCTCGGCGGCGCGGCTGACCGCGACGGCCATGCCTCGTGCTTTGAACGACCCGGTCGGGTTGAGGCTCTCGCGTTTCACGGCGAGGTTGGAGAGACCGAGCGAGGCACCGAACCGAGGCGCGCGCTGCAGAGGAATATCGCCCTCTCCGAGATAGGCGACGTGCTCCCAGCGCCGGACCGGCAGCAGCTCGCGCCATCGCCACAGGCCGCCCGACCGGCGAGTCGCGATCGACTCGCGATTCATCGTTTGAGCGGCCCGACCCAAGTCGTAGCGCGCGAGCAGCGGACGCTGGTCGCTCGGGTCGAGCCCCGTCAGCCGGTCAGCTTCATATCGCGCACCGGAAAGACCACCTTCCAGGTGGCTGAGCGTCGATCCGGTGTCGCCTTCTTTCAGGCGAAACGTTGGACGAAGGCGAGCGCTGTTTCCGCGACCTCTTTCCAACCGCTGTCGATGGTGAGCGCGTGGCCGCGTCCCGCGATCTTTGTGATCTCGGTCACGCCCGGGTTGCGCTTCTGGCGCTTGTATGAGGCGTTGGCGATCGCCCACGGAACCGTGTTGTCCTTCTCCCCGTCGATGATCAGCAGCGGCCCCCGGTCGGGATTTATCGTGTTGACCTTCGCCTCGGTCCACGGGTTCAGGTTGGCGGTCGCCGCCTGGAACAGCGGGGCGCCCGACGCCGGGACGGCAAATTCCTCATAAAGCTGCTTGGCCTCATCCTCACTGACGGCGTTCGCGAATGCGAACCGGAACTGCTCGTAAGTCAGAGGGATCGCCTTGCTTCGGTTGGCCGGGTTTTGCAAGACGGGAGAGGCAGACTTCAGCGCGGAGATCGGTAGGGGAAGCACGCCGCGGAACGGCGCAGGGTCGATCGCAACCGTCACTGATGCAAGACCGCGTCCGGCAATGATCTGCGCGAGCAGCCCGCCGAACGAGTGCCCGATCACGGCCGGCTTCTTGCTCAGCCTGCGCACGATCTTGTCGACGTGATCGGCAACCTGGCCCACCGTCTTGCCGGCAAACACGCCCGGATGCGCTTTCGCGTCAGCGACCGTCTCCGGGTCGTCAGGCCACCCGGGCGATACCGCCGTGTAGCCGGCGTCTTCGAACAGGGTCGCCCAGCGGCTCCAGCTGCTCGGCAGCAGCCACAGCCCGTGAATGAAAACCACCGGCTTCCGTCCAGACGTGTTCGCGCGCTCGACCTGGTCGGACTCGTGCTCGGTGATGCCGGTGGCGTCGGCGGTCGTCATGGTCATGGTGTCTCCTTGTCGCTTGTATCCCACCCGCTCGCGACTCCCGCGCTGGAGGTATCGTACGCGCCCGATTGGCGCCGCAAACTTGGGCTGTTGTAGCCTCACCCCAGTGACCGCCGATCCTGAGGTGACCTATCGCGCGACAACCCCAGGGTCGCGTGCCCTGCATGAGAAAGCGTTGGCTGTGATGCCGGGCGGGACCACGCGCACGACGACTTACTTCGACCCCTATCCGCTGTTCATCGAGCGCGGCGAAGGCTGCCGCGTGTGGGATGCCGACGGCGCGGAGCGAATCGACATGCTCGGCAACTACACGGCGATGATCCTCGGCCACGCCCACCCCAAGGTCGTGGAAGCGATCCGTCGCCAGGCGGCCCGCGGCACCGGTTTCGCCGCCGCGAACCCGGTCGAGGTGCAGCTGGCGACGCTGCTCTGCGAACGTGTGCCAAGCCTCGCTGCCGTGCGGTTCTGCAACTCCGGCACTGAGGCAACGATGTTCGCGATGCGGCTGGCCCGCGCTTTCACAGGCCGGCCCAAGATCGCGCGCATGGAGGGCGGGTATCACGGCACCCATGACTACGCCGAGGTCAGCACACACCCCGCGGTGTCCGAGGCGGGTCCACCCCACGCGCCGATCGCACGGCCGGACTCGATGGGCACGCCTGCCTGGGTGCTCGAAAACACCGTCGTGCTCCCGTTCAACAACCCCGACGCTGCCGAGGCGATCATCCGGCGAGAAGGGACCGAGCTGGCGGCGGTAATCCTGGAGCCGATCATCGGAGCAGGTGGCGTCATCCCCGCCTCGGTCGATTTCCTGCAGCGATTGAGGACGCTGACCACAGAGCTCGGCATCCTCCTGATCTTCGATGAGGTGATCTCCTTGCGGGTCGCGCCAGGCGGAGCACAGCAGATGTACGGCGTCACGCCCGACCTCACGACGATGGGCAAGATCATCGGTGGCGGCCTGCCTGTCGCTGCCTTCGGCGGCAGGGCCGATGTGATGGAACTGCTCGACCCGCGACGCGCCGGCAACATCGCGCAAGGCGGGACGTACAACGGCAACCCGCTTGGAATGGCGGCAGGGCTCGCGACGATGACCGAGCTCACGCCCGACGTCTACGAAGAGCTCAATCGCAAAGGCGCGCGCGTCGCCGAGCTGCTCGCAGAGGTGTTCGCCTCACACCACGTCCCGGTGCAGGTAAATGCGGCCGGCTCGATGTTCGCCCTGCACTTCACGGACCGGCCGGTGGTCGACTACCGCGGCGTTGCCGGCGCGGACAAGAAGCGGACGCGAGACTTCTTTCTCGCCCTTGTCAACCACGGCGTGCTGATGGCGCCGCGCGGGATGGGTGCGCTTTCGACGCCGATGGCCGAGCAAGACATCGATCAGTTCATCGACGCCGTCGACGCCGTTGTCGCCGAGCAGCGCCCGCGCTGGGACTCCGCATAGCCGGATGATCGTTCGGCGCGTGGTGCCCCTGTTGCTCGTTGCCGCCGTGCTGGCGGGGTGTTCGGGCGCGTCGACAGCGGGTCCGTCGCCCCCGCCGGCATCCCCTTCGGCGGCCGGCCTGACACTGGACGAGGAGGTCGGCCGCGTGATGATGGTTGGATTCGAAGGTCCGCTGGCCGACCCGGTCCTCGCGGACTGGAAGCAGCGCCAGTTCGGTGGCCTCCTGATCGTCAATCTCAACCACAACGCCACGTCCGACGCAGGGATGAGCTCGCTGATCACGTCGATTCGAGGCACCTCGCGCCACCGGCTGATCGCAGCCACGGACCAGGAAGGCGGAGCAGTTTGCCTCGCCGCGGCCTCGGTTCCCTGCTCGCCGATGCCAGTCGGCGAATCGGACACGACGCGAATGGCGGCTGCCCTGCGCGCACTCGGCTTCGACCTAGACCTCGGACCCGTGTCAGACGTCTGCTCCGGCCCGTCTTCGATCGTGTGGGGTCGGTGCTATGGCACGACGCCGGATGCCGTCGCGCCGGCGGTTGGCGCGGTGGTCGATGGAATTCACGCCGCCCACATGCTCTCCGCGGCCAAGCATTTCCCAGGCCATGGCGACACCGCCGTCAGCTCGGAAACGCAGCTGCCGAGGATCGATGAGAGCCTCGCCACCCTGCAGTCGCGCGGCCTCCCGCCGTTTCAGGCCGCGATCGTGCATGGAACCGACTTCGTCCTGCTTGGGCATCTGTTCTATCCGGCGATCGACTTACAGAGATCCGCCGACCTCTCGCCAGCCACGATGGCGATGCTGAGAATCCAGCTCGGCTTCAAGGGCGCGATCGTGTCGGACGACATGGAGATGGGCGCAATCACTGCCAGCACGCCCACCCCGGAAGCCGCTGTCGAGTTCCTGATCGCCGGCGGCGACATGGTCATGGTCGCCCACCATCTGGCGGTTGCTGATGCGACGTTCGACGCGATCAAATCTGCCGTCGAGTCCGGCCGCCTGCCGCGAGCACGACTCGACAAGGCCGTGGCGACACTGGGTGCCCTGACCGCGCCATAGCGCCACCCGGCGGCGCAATACTTTGCAGTCAATGATCTCGAGGCGGCTCGCGGTGGCAAGGGGTGACGAGCCTGCCGACCTCGTGCTCACCGGCGGCAAGGTCTTTTCGGTGTTCACCCGCGAATGGATCGATGCGGACGTCGCGATCGCCGACGGATTCGTGGCGGGCCTTGGGACCTATCGCGGACGTCAGCAGCTGGACACGCGAGGCGCGTATGTCGTACCAGGCTTTATCGACGCCCACGTGCACGTCGAGTCCTCCAAGCTGATGGTCGACCAGTTCTCGCGCGCGGTGCTCCCCCACGGCACCACCGCCGTCGTGGCCGATCCGCACGAGATCGCCAACGTGCTCGGCACCGACGGCGTTCACTGGCTGCTCGATGCATGCGATCGGGTGCCGCTCGACGTCTTCGTCATGGCTCCATCTACGGTTCCCGCATCGCCGCTTGAGTCGCCGCACCGGGCGCTCACCGAGGGCGACCTGGCAGGCCTGCTGCGGCGCCACCGGACGATCGGGGTGGCCGAGATGATGAACTTTCCCGGCGTCATCGGCGGGCGGCGGAGTGAGCTCGACAAGCTGGATACCGGACTCACCACGCACGTCGACGGCCATGCGCCCGGGGTGAGGGGACATCAGCTCAACGCCTACGTTGCGGCCGGCATCGCCTCTGACCACGAGTGCTCCACCTACGCTGAAGCGCTGGAAAAACGGCGGCTCGGAATGTGGATCATGCTCCGCGAGGGATCGGCGGCTCGCAACCTCGTCGACCTGCTTCCGCTGGTCCTCGAGCATGGGCCCGAACGCTGCATGTTCTGCACCGACGACCGGGAGCCGGTGTTCCTCGTCGACGAGGGGCACATCGACCAGATGCTGCGTGTCTCGGTGGCGCACGGGATACGGCCCGAAGACGCGCTGGTCATGGCGACTCTGCACCCCGCGCAGTACCACGGCCTTCCCCACCTCGGCGCGATCGCACCCGGCTATCAAGCCGACATCGTGGTGCTGGAAGATCTCACGACGTTCAAGCCGCGGGTGGTGCTGAAACGCGGCGCCGAACCCATGCATCAGCCGATCGAGATCCCCGAATGGGTGCGGCAGACGGTGAACGTCGGCACCCTTGCCGAGGCGAGCTTCGCGGCGCGCGGCCCGGCACGGCACGTCCGCGTCATGCGAGTGATCCCCGGCCAGCTCGTGACCGGAAGCGAGATCGTGGAACCAACCGTTCAGGACGGCCTGCTGGTGGCCGACCCCGCGCGCGACCTGGTCAAGGTCGCGGTCGTCGAACGGCACCACGCGACTGGGCGGGTCGGCATCGGATTCGCCACCAACGTCGGGTTGAAGAGGGGCGCTTTTGCCTCGACGGTCGCGCACGATGCGCACAACATCGTCGTGCTCGGCGTGGACGACGCTGACATGCTGCTTTGCGTGCGCAGGCTCGCCGAGCTCGGTGGCGGAATCGTGGTGGTCGACGGTGGCGAGGTGAAGGGCGAGCTTGCGCTGCCGGTCGCCGGCCTGATGAGCGACGCGCCGCTCGGCGCCGTGCACGAGCGGATGCTCGGCATGGAAAAGGTTCTCCGCCACAACGGTGTGTCGTGGGAGGCGCCGTTCATGTGCCTGAGCTTTCTCGCCTTGTCGGTGATCCCGGAGCTGAAGATCACCGATCGGGGGCTGGTCGACGTCAACCGGTTCGAGCTCGTGCCGCTGGGGGTCGATTAGTGGCGCGCTACGTGGTCCGGGTCAAGCGCGGTGGGCCGTGGGACTTCACTCGCGATATGCGCGAGCAGGAGGGTTGGGATGACCACGCCCGTTACATGGACCGGCTGTTTGATGAGGGTTTTGTCTTGCAGGCCGGCCCGCTCGAGGGCGATCGCGAGACCCTGTGGATCGTCGACGCGGAATCGGAGGCGGCCATCCGCCGGCGCATGGCTGAAGACCCATGGGCCGCCAACGGCATGCTGCGGCCGGTTCGAATCGAACGCTGGACGCTCGTGATGGACGCGTTCAGGACGCCCTCGAGTCGGGAAGGTTAGGTCGGGTCAGCCCCTCCGGCGGCTTCGCCGCCACCTCCCCATGAATGGGGAGGAGACTTGACTATCTAGAGCCACCCTTCGCGTGTTGCTCGGCTTGCTAGCTCCGTCCGGTTGCCGGTGCCCGTCTTT
>VBII01000011.1 GCA_005887735.1 Chloroflexota bacterium | reverse complement strand
CGAAGAAGAAAAGCTAGCTCTTAGGAGTCGCGTAGGAGACGATCCTCTCGACCTGGATCTTTCCGTTCTCGTCCAGCAGCCACGTTTGAGCGGAGGGAAACGTCTTCGAGCCGATCGGGTCGCCCTGCGTGTCGACCTGGTACATGATCAGAGCGTTCCGGTCATCGCCGATCGCAGCGATCACGCGAAGGCTGCCGGGCACAACATGCTTCGCGAATTGGGTGAGGCCCCTCGGCCCGTCCATGTACTCGTCGGGGCCGACAAGGTGCGCAGCCGGGCTGTAGAACTCAACGTCCGCCGCCAGGTTGCCGCGCGCCGTTTCGAGGTCGTGATTCGTCCACGCCTCGAGATGAGCTCTAGCCAGTGCGACTGCTCGCGATTCCATCATCCAGTCTCCTTCATGAAGTTGAGTGCCCCTGTCCGAAAAACGTCCTCGCCACCTGCGCGGCCACCCGCGCATTGTTGACCACCAGGTCGACGTTCAGGTCGAGCGAGCGCCCGCCTGAGAGCTCGGCCATGCGGGCCAGCAGCCGCGGGGTCACGCTGCCGCCCCGCACGTCGTCCAGCTCGCCCGCCGCCCGCCTTGCCATCTCCTCTGCGCCCTCCAGGTCGGCGGGCGGCGGAACGGCTACGACAACTCCTCGACCGCCCGTCTCCCACGCCGCGCGCAGGACCTGCGCCGTTTCGACGGCGCCATCGACGCGTGCGCTGACCGGGCATCCGCTCCGCCGCGTGTAGAACGCCGGAAATTCATCGCACCCGTAGCCGAGCACCGGCACGGCCAGGCTCTCCAGCCTCTCCAGGGTCAGGGCGAGGTCGAGAATGATCTTGGCGCCGGCGCAGAACACCGCGACCGGTGAACGCGCGATCTCGTCCAGGTCGGCCGACTGATCGTAAGGGTGTCCTCGATGCACGCCTCCGATTCCGCCGGTCGCCATGAAACGAATTCCGGCCATCGTGGCGGCACGCAGGGTGGCGGCCACGGTGGTCGCGCCTGCGGCGCCGTTCGCCAGCGCCGGCCCGAGGTCGCGGGAGCTTGCCTTGGCCGCGCCGGAGGCAATCCGATTCAGGTCGTCATCGCCCAGGCCCACACGCACGCGGCCGTCAAGGACGGCAACTGTCGCGGGGACCGCTCCTTCCTCGCGGATCGCCGCCTCGCAGCCGCGCGCTGCGTTGAGGTTGTGGGGCGGGGGCAGGCCCTGGCCGACGATCGACGTCTCCAGAGCGACCACCGGACGGCCCGCCTCGAGCGCCGCCGCCACCTCGGGCGAGACCTGGAGCAGGGCGCTCAGCTCGGCCGGGCTCCCGCGACAAGCACAGACTGCGAGGCGGCCTGCACGGCCTTCTCGGCCGCCTCGACAGGGGTGGACCCGCCGAGCCACGCGGAGCAAAAGGCGGCGGCAAACGCGTCGCCGGCCCCGGTCGGGTCGACCGCCTTCACGTCGGGCGCCGCGATGGTCTGGCCGAAGACCCGGCAGCCCGCGGGTCCGAGCTTGAGAACTGGCACCTGGGCGAGGCTTTGGAGAGGGACGGCGAGCGTCGAAGCCTCGGCTTCCGTGGCGAAGAGCACCTCAGGCTTGAGCCGCGCGAGTACGTAAGCCATCCGCGAAGGACCGTAGGCGCGGAGGCCGGCGGCTGATGACAGGTCGACGGCGAGCATGCCAGCCGCCTCGCGAACCACCCCGATTGCGGCTCGCGTAGCGCTCGCGATCGGTTCGACGAAAAGTGAGTAGGCCGGAACATGCAGGAGCCGGGCATCCCTGAACCACGCCTGGTCGAGGTCATCCGGGCTGAGGCCTACGCTTGCTCCGCGCTGGGTGGCCATGGTGCGACGGCCGTCAGGCCCGACCAGCACGGCGATCGCACCGGTGGGCTCCGCCGTCCAGGTCGCACGCACGTCGACTCCGCGCGATTCGAGGTCCGCGACCAGCCTTCGTCCGGTGTCGTCGTCGCCGATTCTGGTCACGAGCCTGACCGGTTCGCCAAGCGCCCCCAGCCAGGCGCAGAAGTTCGCGGCCTGGCCGCCGCCGCCGATGGTGATCCGACCGTACCTCAATTGCGGTACCCGGAATTCATGCAATTGCGTCTGGCTGCGACCACCGGCGGCGGCGATGATTCGGTCAGCCGGGGAGTGGGTCACTCGGCATGGCTGTGGGGGTGAGCGATTCCCCGCGAAATCGGAGGCTGGGCCTTGATTTCGCGGGGCCCCTTTTCGTGTTGGACGCATCGCCTTCTCTTCTCAGAGATCTCTCAGCCGCCTCCAATCACGCCCTGATGCACGCGCGAGAGAGTGGTCGCCATGTCAGCCATCACATTCCCGCGTGAGGTTCCCGCCCAGGGTCTCAACGTCCTCTGGACGCGTGCCTCGTTCGCGGGCCTGATGTTGGTCACCTTTGTCCTCTATATGTCGGGGCTTGACCGCAACGGTTGGGCGAATGCCTATTACGCAGCCGCCGTGGAGGCCGGCGCAACCAACTGGAAAGCCTTCTTCTTCGGCTCGCTCGACACGTCGAACTTCATCACGGTCGACAAGTCGCCCGCTTTTCTCTGGGTCATGGAGATCTCGGCGCGGCTGTTCGGGTTCAACGAGTGGAGTGTGCTGGTGCCGCAGGCCCTCGAGGGCGTGGCCACGGTCGGCATCGTGTTCGTCGCCGTGCGGCGCTGGTTCGGGCCGGCGGCGGGCTTGATCGCAGGTGCCGTGGTTGCTCTGACCCCTGTGGCTGCACTGATGTTTCGGTACAACAACCCCGACGCGCTATTGGTGCTCCTGCTTACCGCGGGCGCCTACGCGACATTGCGCGCGGTGGAAACGGGATCGACCAGGTGGCTCCTTTTGGCCGCGGCTCTGATCGGCACAGGTTTCCTGGCCAAGATGCTCCAGGCGTTCGTCGTGATTCCGGTCGTCGTGATCGTGTACCTGGCCTTGGGACGTCCGCGATTGCTGCAGCGAATCAAGCAGCTCGCGATCGCGGGCTGCGCGCTCGTTCTCGCATCCGGCTGGTGGGTCGTCGTGGTGGAGCTGTGGCCAAGCGCCGACCGTCCTTACATCGGAGGCTCGCAAGACAACAGCCTGCTGAACCTGATCTTCGGTTACAACGGCGTCGGCCGCATCACCGGCAACGAGGTCGGCAGCGTGGGCGGCATCGGAGGGATAGCGTCACGCTGGGGCCTGACCGGTTGGAACCGGCTCTTTCTGAGCGAGTTCGGCGGTCAGATCTCGTGGCTCATCCCGGCCGCCCTCATCCTCATGGCCGCCGGCCTCTGGATCACCCTTCGCGTGCAGCGCGCCGATCTCGCGCGCGCGTCTTACTTGATGTGGGGCGGCTATCTCCTGGTCACCGGCGCGGTGTTCAGCTTCGCGCAGGGCATCGTGGAAGCGGCGAAGCAACCTTGTCGCACGGCTCTTCCTCGCCTCCGCGCTGGTAGCCACAGCGGTGTGGGCGTACGTGTTGCTCGACAGGACGCCCGGCTGGAATCCGTACCTGAAGGTCGCAATCCTCGTGATCGGCCTCGGCGCCGGCGCGATGATCGCAGCAGGCCCGCTGCTGGCGCGCCCGCTTGCGGTCGGTGTTGCGGCAGCCGCTTTGGTCGCGGCGCTCGCGGGACCCGCCGCGTACACCTTCGACACGGTGACCACCGCGCACGCCGGCGCCATTCCCTCTGCAGGCCCGGCGGTGCAAACTGCGGGCACCGCACCGACCGGTGTGAGAGGAGGGACGGGCGGTTTTGGACCGCCTCCCAACGGCGGCGGCTTTCCCGGCCAGGCGCGAGCCGGCGCTGGTGGCGGCGGCTTCCTGAACGCCAGCCGGCCCGGGGCGCAGCTGACCTCGCTGCTCGAGGCCGGGGCCGG
>VBII01000010.1 GCA_005887735.1 Chloroflexota bacterium | reverse complement strand
AGATCGCGACCGGGGAGGATCTTCGCGTTGCCCTGCGCCGGTTGGCTCCGGAGCACCGCGAGGTGATCGTCCTTCGCTACTTCCTCGACCTCCCGCTGGGCGAAGTCGCAGCCATCGCCGGCATCCCGGTTGGCACGGTCAAGTCGCGTATCAACCGCGGTCTTGCGGCGATGCGGCCCTTTTTTCGACCCATGGAGGCCGTGACGTGATGGATGAGCTGATTCGGAGCAGGCTGCATGACGCGCTCGACGTCGAGCCGCCGCCGCCTTACCTGCGGTCGCGCATCATCAACTCGCTGCCGGCGGCTGAGCGTCCGGTTCGGTGGCGCGTCCCATCCTTCCAGTGGGCTCGCCCCTGGGTCGCGGCGCTGCTCGCGCTGGCCGTGGTCGGCGGCCTCGTCTACGTCGGCCGCGCAATTGGCCCGCAGCTGGTGCACAAGGCGCCGCAGCGGCCCATCACGCCGGCGATATTGATCTCTCCAACCGGAGTTGCGATCGCACCCGATGGATCCGTCTACTTCTCTGACGTCCTGAGCGCCTATGTGTTCCACCAGCTCCCGGACGGTTCAATCGCGACTGTCGCGGGGACGCGACCGGACGCGTCGATCTCTGAGGGCGACAAGGGAATGGGAGGGCCTGCCACCAGCGCCAATCTCTTCGGCCCGATCGGTCTGGCGTTCGACAGAAGCGGCAACCTCTATATCGCCGACACGTATGCGCAGCGCATCAGAAGGATTGACCGAAACGGCGTGATCACGACCATCGCGGGGACCGGTATCGCTGATCCGGCGCTCGGCGGATACGCCGGCGATGGCGGCCCGGCGAAGTCAGCCCTGTTCAGTTTTCCTTTCGGGATCGCTTTCGATGGACAGGGCGCCTTGTATATCAGCGATGGTGACAACGGACAGATCCCTGGTTTCCTCGCCTTCGATCCTGCGGGGAGCCTCTATGCAGAGTCGGGAGACACATACCTCGCACCGACGGGACGTGGGTGCGAGATCGTGCGGCGGACCGTAGGCGGCGTCTGGTCCCCTGTTGCCGGCACCGGCGCCTGCGGATTCAGTGGGGACGGCGGGCCCGCCACCTCGGCTGAAATCTCCTCGGGCGGTGGCATCGCTTTCGACTCAGCCGGAAATCTCTATCTCGCGGACACCTATAACCACCGGATTCGCCGCGTCGATCGCAACGGCGTCATCACGACCGTGGCCGGATCGGGCACCGAGGGGTTTGCGGGAGATGGCGGACCAAGCTCGAAGGCAGAGCTTCAATTCCCGCGTGGCCTCGCAATGGCACGAGGTGACTTGCTCTACGTTGCGGAAGATGCGGACGCGAGCGGGACCCCGACGGCACCCGGCCGTATCCGCCTCCTACACATCGCGAGCGGCACCATTTCCACAGTGATCGATAGTCAGACGCCGATCCACACGTCGGGCTGAGTCGGGAGGGCGTGACCGGAGGAAGATCTGACCATGGGAAGTGGTGTACCCACCCGGATCGGCGCCCGCACCAACCTGGTTCACCTACGCCACGGCACCGGCTCGCTGGTCACTCGTGGTGCATGCGACGTGCGGGCTGGCCATCCTCGTGCTGCTGCCCTGGAAGTCGATGATCGCGCGGCGCGGGATCAGCCGCAACCGGCCGCATCGCTGGGCTTCGATCCTCCTGGGCTTGCTGGTGATCGCGTCTCTCCTCGCCGGGATGGCGCATTCGACCGGCCTGATTGTGTACGTCGGACCTTTCACCGCCATGGAAGTTCACGTCGTGGCCGCACTGGCCGCGGTCCCGTTTGCGATCTGGCACGTGGTGGCGCGTCGCGTCCGCATCCGCGCCACCGACGTGTCCCGCCGCAACTTTCTCAGAGGCGCGGTCGTGATTTCGAGCGCCGCGGTCGCCTACGGCGCGGGCGAGCTCATCGTGCGGGCGACCCGCTTGCCCGGCGCCGCCCGCAGGTTCACCGGCTCCTACGAGGCCGGGTCGTATGAACCTGGCCTCATGCCGGTCAGCTCGTGGATGTTCGACGCGATCCCACAAGTCGAGGCGGCCGGCTGGAGACTTCGAGTCGGCGACCGCGAGCTGAGCTACGACGAGGTCGCGGCGTTCGACGATCGCGTCGTCGCGACGCTCGACTGCACGGGCGGGTTCTATTCGACCCAGGTCTGGGCGGGCGCCCGACTCGATCGGCTCGTCAAGGACATGCACGGCACGAGCATCCGAGTCGTATCTCACAGCGGATATGACCGCCGTTTTCCGATCGAGCATGCGGGGAGCCTTCTCCTGGCCACGCGTTTTGGCGATCAGCCCCTCGACCCAGGCCATGGTTTCCCGGCCCGCCTGGTGGCGCCAGATCGGCGCGGCTTCTGGTGGGTGAAGTGGGTCACCGCGATTGAAGTGGACGACGTGCCCTACTGGTGGCAGTCGCCTTTCCCGACCCAGTGAGGGGCGCGCGCCCGCTGCGGGCGCGCGCTCACGGGGTCAGGCCGCCTTGGGCAGCGCGGCGGCTCAGGGCTTGGGGGAGCGGACTCGGATCATGAGCAGCGCCAGCACGAAGCCGGCGAGCGCGATCACGACACCGATCTCGAACGCGGTCGTGAAGCCGGCCGTCAGGGCCTGGTTGAGCAGCGCGTGAGTCGGACGGACGGTCGTGAGGTGGTCCCTGGTTACGCCGACCGCGATCGTTCCGAGAACGGCGAGGCCGATCGACCCGCCGAGCTGCTGGCTGACGTTCAGCACGGCCGACGCCAGCCCGGACTCGCTTCGCGAGGCGCCCGAGACGGCGACCACCGTGGTGGGGAAGAAGATCAGGCCGAGCCCGATCGACAGGACGATCAACGCCGGGAGTATGTCGGGGACGTAGCTCGCTTGATCGGTGATGCGGGTGAGCAATGCGAGGCCACCTGCGACCAACAGGGCGCCGAGGGTGATCGGCAGCCGCGCGCCGATCCGTCCCACCAGGCGCGACGTGACCTGGGCGGTGACGACCACTCCGACGCCGAGCGGCAGGAACGCGAATCCTGCCTTCAGCGGGCTGTAGCCCAGCACGTCCTGCACGATCTGGGTCAGGAAGAAGAGCACGGCGAGCGTGGTCGCGCCCGCCACCATCCTCAGCAGATATGCGCCGGTGCGATTCCGGTTGGCAAAGATCCGCAGCGGCACGAGCGGCTGCTTGCTGCGGAGCTCGATCAGGATGAAGAGCACGAGCAGGGCGGCGCCAGCGCCCAGCGTCGCTACGGTTGTCACCTCGCTCCAGCTGTAGAGGGCCGCGCGGGATAGGCCGAAGACGATGAGCGTCATGGCACCCGTGACAGAGATCGCGCCGGGCAGGTCCAGCCGCCCGGAGCGCGCGTCCGATGCGGCGAGCACTCGGGGAGCGGCGACGGCCAGTGCGATCGCGATCGGGACGTTGACGAACAGGACCCATCGCCAGGACAAGTAGTTGACGATGAGGCCGCCGAGGATCAGTCCGACCGCTCCGCCGCCGCCGGCGGCCCCGGCGTAGATGCCGAGGGCGCGGTTGCGCGCAGCGCCTTCCTGGAACGTGTCGGCGATCAAGGACAGCGCGGTGGGCGCGACGATGGCGCCGCCCGCACCCTGGACGACGCGGGAGACGATCAGCCAGGTCGACGTGGTCGCCAGCCCTCCGGCAAGAGAGCCGCCCGCGAAGAGCAGCACGCCGGCGATGAACATCCGCCGGCGTCCGAAGAGATCGCCGGCCCGGCCGCCTAGCAGCAGCAGACCGCCGAAGGCGAGGGAGTAGCCGTTGACCACCCATTCGAGGTCGGTCGCGCTGAAGCGAAGCGCGCGCTGGATCGAGGGAAGAGCGACGTTGACGATGGTGGTGTCCAGCACGACCATGAGCTGGGCGAACGCGATCACGACCAGAGCGAGGGTGAGGTTTTCACCTCCCCGCCTGCCGGGGGCCTCGCCCTTCAGGGCACGGAGGGGGTGGGGAGGTGCGCTCAAGGAAGTTGCCATTTCAGTTCTCCTTCGGGAATTCATGCCCGCGCCGTCAGCGGCGCGCTTGTTGTTGATGCCGACCAGCCGGCCGGTGCCTGCCTCATGCGCAGGTACTCGTTGATGCCGATCAGGCGGAATTGCAGGAGCTCGTAGCGGGGGAAGGCCGGCGCGGCCGTGGCATAGTCGATGACCTGCGGATCGACCACCGTGTAGTCGTGACCCTTGTAGGTGACCACGCCCCACCCGGCGGCCTTGATGTTCAGGTACCACGCTGCATTCGCGCCGAACGTGCGCGGCATCACGAACGCATCGCCCAACGGCCGGATGCCGAGGGGGGTGGCGTACATCCGCCCCGAATTACGTCCGCGATGATGGATGACGCCGACGACCGGCATCCAGCGCCGTCCTGCAATTAGAAGGGTCAGCGGGTTGACGAAACGGGCCAGCGCCCGAATGAATCGACGAAGGTTTGGACCAAGCGGTTGACTCGAGGGTGGGTTGCTCATGACCGACCAAAAGCCGGTCTGCCGGCGACTTATTCCCTTAAGCGGATGATTTCTTTAGCTGAGGATCAGCTGAGGCGATG
>VBII01000109.1 GCA_005887735.1 Chloroflexota bacterium | reverse complement strand
GCCTGGCGCCGCACCCGATCCCGCAGCCCGGGAAGAAGGGCCACGGACCCGGCGTCCTGCCACGTGATGCGGCGCATCTGGACGCCCGGCCTGAGCAGGCCGATCAGGAGGAACGGCTCGATTGCCTCGATCCCGTCGACCAGGGTGGCGGCGGGCGGCCCGGTGCCGTCGGCGGGTCCGGCCGGCATCCCGGCCAGGGCGGCGATCCGCTCGGAGTCGGGCGGGTGGCTGTCGTACGGATCGCTCCGCGCTTCCTTCAGCATCGCCTCGGCCGCCTTCTCGACATCCCTGCCGATCCCCGGCTCGTTGATGAACCGCTGAAAACCATCGGCGATCGGCGGTTGGAATCCAGCCTCGAGCAGCGGCACCACCTCGTTGCGCCAGTACCCCGCCCATGCCACCGATCCCCGCGCGAGGGCGCGCAGGCCTTCGATCATCGAAGCAGCCCCAAAAGTTCGCGCGGCGAGCGCGTCGGCGGTCAGCTCCTGCTGACGCGACACCTTCTGCGTGACGCGCAGGAACATCCGGCCATACCAGAGAAACGGCAGCTGCAGGAGAGCGCTCTGCCTGGAGGCGTTCCGGATGACCCGCTCGATCGCCTCGCGGGTCCGGTAGATCCAGGGACCAAGGCTGGTGTCTCCACCGTGGTAGTGGCCGAACTCGTGCGCCAGCACGGCGCGCATCTCATTCACCGTCAAGGCCTGCATCAGCGGGAGGCCGAGCACCATCACCCGGCGACGGCCCCGCTGCAGGACGCCGGCGTTCATCTCCGGCGAGATATAGACCTCGGCCGGCATCGCCTCCCCCACCGCCCGCGCCACCGTCTGCAGCTCCGCGAACAGCCTTGGCTGGCCGGCGGGGTTGAGCAGGGGTCCGGGCGGGATGAAACGGCGCGGCCACGGGATGATGGAGACGGCGATCGCGACGACGCCGAAGATGCAGAAAGCCAGTGCGCGGCCGGGGACGTTGGGCAAGAAGATGATCCAGATCATCCCCGCCATGAGGGCCAGCGCGAGGGCGTAGAAGCCGACCGTGAGGGCGATCGCCAGCAGGGCGCGCTGCCTAAGACTCATCTCTCGCAGGTATAACGAGCAACGGAAACACCGCCCCGATCAGAGTAGCCGCGACCGCAAACCATAACGCCCCGTTGAGCGACCACGCGATCAGGGGTCCGGCGAGCGCCAAGCCCACCGGCGTGCCCACCACGTTGAGCGACATCGAGACCGCAAAGACGCGACCGAATCGCGCCGGGTCCGTCCGGCGCTGCCGCAGCGTCAGGAATGCGATGTCGAAGGGGGTTTCGACGATGGCGACCGCGACGAGGGCCGCCGCGACCACGAGCACGGAAGTCGCGAACGGCATGACTGCCATCGCCAGGGCGACGGCAACTATCGAGCCGGCCATGAGCCGCCTTTCGCGCCCTCGCGTCTTCAACCGTCCCGTGATCAAGGTGGACACGAGTCCCGCCGCGCCGACTGCGCCCCAGACGTATCCGACCGCGGCCGGTCCCTGGTGCAGGCGACCCAGCACGAGCACTGGCACCGCGATGAGAAGAAGGTGAGCGCGAGGCCGACCAGGCTGCGGTTGCGGAAGACGTAGACGAGACCTGATCGGGCTTCCGCGAGGATTTTCGTTCCGCGCTGTTTGATCGACGGGTCGTGGAGGCCGACCACAGCGAAGCCCGCGAGCAAGAAGAGCGACGCGGTCGCGCCAAGCGCCCACTCACCGCCCGCAAAGCCGACCAGGACGCCGGCGAGGGGAGCCCCAATCACCCCGGCCAGGACGCCGGTGCTGCTGTCCAGCGCATTGGCCCGCTCCCACAGGTGGCCGGGAACGACGGTCGGAAACATCGACCGCGCGCCAGCCGCGCTGAGTGGTCCGGTGAGCGACGAGATACCGCAGATGCCCAGCAGCAAGGCTGGGGGCAGCACATGCCGGATCGAGAGGCCGGCCATCAGGAAGAGGGTCGCCGCGGCCAGGACGTAGTCCAGGGCGATGAGCCGCGCCCGTCCGTAACGGTCGAGCAGAGCGCCGGCGATTGGAGACAGGAGCAGGCCTGGAAGCACCAGCAAGGACGTTGCGTATCCGGCCAGCTGTGGCGAGTGGTATCGAGACAGGACGAACAGGACCAGGCTGACCGTCAGCATCTGGCCGGCCACGCGGCCGAGCAGCAGGCTGGCGACGAGGCGCGCAACTCCCTCTGCGCGAAGAAGCGCGCCGTACCCGAGCTGGGTGGGTTGCTGTGGGGTTATCAGCCTACGGCGACTTTCGAACGCCGCGAGCGGCCCGCGCCGTTCGCGGACACGGTTGACTTACGCGCCTTCGCCTTCGCCTTCGCCAGAGTCGCCTGCAGGTACTGGCCGGTCGCCGAGTCGCGATTGGCCGCCAGCTGCTCAGGCGTCCCTTCGGCGATCACGTATCCGCCCTTC
>VBII01000112.1:3651-5464 GCA_005887735.1 Chloroflexota bacterium | reverse complement strand
GGTGCCTCTCCATCATCGTCCGCATCACACGTCCCTTGACCTCCCAGGGGCAGAACTCGACCGCCGTGCGATGTGTTACCTGTGGGATGCGGGACCGCAACGCGCCAATCGATCCGCCGCTCTTCGCCAACAGCTCGAGCACACGCGCGATGGTGAAGATGGCATCGAAGGAAACGGCGAAATCCGGCCAGCAATATCCCCCCGCGCCGTCCGACGCAAGCACAGCCTCAGCATGCTGTGCACCGCGAAGCACCGCTCCAGGCGTGATCTTCGTCGGGACGAAACGGCTGGCCAACCGCTCCGCGATCATGGAGAACGCGAGGGACGTGGACGCGGGTCCGAGCACCATGCCCGGCTTGCTGCTCAGCGCTAGCTGGGCCAGGACCGCGAACGCCGCATCGTGCTCGAGCACGGCGCCCGTTTCGTCGACGATGAAGCAGCGCTCGCCCGGCGTGTCGATGAACACGCCCAGCTTTGCTTTCACGGCCGCGGTGATCACCCCCATCTCCTGGAGGTGCGCGCGGAACGTCGGGTCGTCCTGCTCCATCACGATCTCGGCCGGCGCCGCGTTGAGCGGGATCACCGTGCAGTTCAGCTCGCGCAGGATCTGCGGCAGCACCATCGCTGCCGCGCCGTTGTTGTAGTCGATCACCACCTTGAAAGCCGCGCCGCGCACCATCTCCAGGTCGAGCTTGGCCAGCATGTCCTCCATGTAGCGCTCCGTCTGGCTGTCGCGCCGCGTGATGCGACCCATCTCGTAGTGCGACACGCGCCGGATGTCCTCGCGGAAGAACAGGCCCTCGAGCCGCCGCTCGCTCCGCTTGTCGACGTCGAGGCCGTGGTCGTCGAAGATGCGAACATCCGCGGACCGGGGGTCGACCGGCGACGTCTGGACGTGGACGGCCGACACATGGTTGTGACGGGCCCAGTAGCGGCAAACCGGTGCAGGCAGCACGGACAGGTCGATCACATGCGTGCCGGATGAAATCATCCCGGACATCAGCGCGCGACCGATCATGCGCGCGGAGCGCGTGTAGTCGCGTGAGAAAGCGATTTCGGTCCCCTTCGGCGTCAGCGCGCCGATCGCGGCGCCCAGGCGCGAGGCGAACTCCGGTGTGATCTCGATGTTGATCAGCCCGTTGAGGCCATACGAGCTGAAGAGCCCGCGCTTCCACGAGCCGGCCCAGATGATCGACTCGTGGACTACGGCGCCCGGCTCGACCTCCTTGTTGGGCCAGATGCGCACATTCGCGTTGACGGTCGACCCCGCGCCGATCGTCACCTCGCTGCCGATCACGCTTCCCTCTTCGAGCAGGCAGCCGTTCTTCACCGTCACGGACCGGCACACAACCGATCCGCGCAGCCGCGAGTTGAGCCCGATGTAGCTGTGGTCCCAGACGATTGAATTCGAGATCTTCACTCCCGAGTCGACCGTGGTGTAGGCGCCGATGACTGCGGGACCGTTGACCCATGCGCCGGCGCGCACCTTTGCCCCGGCGCCGATCAGCGCGGGTCCGTCGACACGCGCGCCCGGATCAACCTCTGCATCGGGATGGATCCACGTCGAGTCGCCGATCCGATCCCCCGGCAGCTGGACCTTGACCTTGCCCTCGAGGCAATCGAAGTTGGCTTTGACATAGGCGGCGTGGCTGCCCACGTCCTCCCAGTAGCCGTCTGCGATCCATCCGAAGACGTGCTCGCCCTCTTTGAGCAGCTTGGGGAACACGTCGCCTGACCAGTCGGTCACCTCGCCGGGCCGGAAGAACTCGAACACCGCCGGGTCGAGGATGTAGATACCGGTGTTCGCGAGGTC
>VBII01000112.1:0-3572 GCA_005887735.1 Chloroflexota bacterium | reverse complement strand
GCGCCGAGGTCGATGTCGGTCAACGAGTCGCCCGAGATGACGACGAACGTCTCATTGAGCTGAGCTCGCGCCAGCATGACGGACCCTGCCGTGCCCAACGGCGAATCTTCGACCGAGTAGGTCAGGGCGACGCCTTGCTCCGAGCCGTCGCCGAAATAGTTGCGGATCGACGCGCCCATGTACTGCACCGTCGCCACCACGTCGCGCAGCTGATGCCGGCGGAGGTGGAGAAGGATGTGCTCCATGATCGGGCGGCCCGCCACCGGCACCAGGGGTTTGGGCATGCTGCTGGTGAGCGGTCGCAGACGCGACCCCTCGCCGCCGGCCATGACCACCGCTTTCATATCCCCTTCCTCACTAGGATCTTAATTCCGTGCTGGAAGAACTAAAAGAATTCGCCTACGACCTGCTCTGGACATGGCAACCCCAAATCGAGGCTTTGTTTCGCGCACTCGACCCCGAGCTGTGGAAGTCGACCCGTGAGAATCCGGTGCTGCTGCTCAACCAGCTGGGCGAGGACGGCGTGGAGCGGGCATGGCAGCGGCCGGAGGTCCGGCAGGCGTTCGAGGGCGCGAAAGCCGCGTACAAGGAGTACTACGACCGCCATCCGCGGTTCATGGACGCCGAGGCGCCCCTCGCCATCGCGTACTTCTCGCTCGAGTTCGGCCTGTCCGAGTGCCTGCCCATATATTCCGGTGGACTCGGCGTCCTGGCCGGCGACCACCTGAAGGCGACCAGCGACCTCGGGCTCCCTTTGGTCGCGGTCGGACTGCTGTACAGGCAGGGGTTCGGGCGCCAGGACATCGATGCGAATGGCCGGCAGATCGAGGTCTATTACGAGAACCGGGGCGCCGAGCTGCCGGTCCGCAAGGTCGAGGGCGTCGAGGTAGAAGCTCCGATCGGAGGTCGCAACGTGCGGATCGCCGTCTGGCGCGCCCAGGTCGGACGGGTGCCGCTCTTCCTCCTGGACACCGACGTCGAGGCGAACCCGCAAGACCTCCGGAACATCACCGACCGCCTTTACGTGCCTGAGCCCGACCGCCGACTCCGCCAGGAGATCGTGCTCGGCATCGGCGGCGTTCGGGCGTTGCGCGCGCTGGGGATCGACTCGGGCGTGTTTCATCTCAACGAAGGCCACAGCTTTCTGTGCGCGATCGAGCGCATCCGCGAGCTGCGCGCTTCACGTCAAATGACGCTCGAAGAGGCACGACTCGTGGCACGCGCGGGCATCGTCTTCACCACGCACACCCCGATCGCAGCGGGCAGCGACTACTTCGACGCCGGCCTGGTATGGGATCAGCTCGGACCGTATCTCAGCCAGGTCGGTATTTCGTTCGACCGCTTTATGGACCTCGGCCGGCAGCGGCCCGGCGACCCGCGCGAGCGTCTGTGCACGACCTACGCCGCGCTGCGCCTCGCCGATCAGTCGGTCGGTGTGAGCCGCCTTCACGGCGCGGTGTCGCGCCGCCTGTGGAAGGACGCGTGGCGCGGCCTGCCCGAGACGCAGGTGCCCATCGGTTCGGTGACGAACGGCGTGCACATGCCGACATGGGTCGCGCCGGAGATCGCCGCCCTGCTGAGCCGTTACGTGGGGCCCGACTGGTGGGACCTCGACCCCTCCGACGGCCGCTGGCACGCCGTGCATGAGATTCCCGCTGCCGAGCTTTGGGCCGTCCACGGCGAGCTCAAACGGAGGCTGTTTGCGTTCACGGACGCCCGCGCTGAGACGCCCCGAGAGCTGGACCTCACCGCGTTGACGATTGGATTCGGCCGTCGCTTTGCTCCTTACAAGCGGGCGAACCTGCTGCTCAGAGACCGGGCCCGGCTGGCGAAGCTGCTGCGCAACTCGAAACGCCCCGTGCAGATCCTTTTCGCGGGCAAGTCGCATCCCGCGGACCAGCCGGGCAAGGACATCGTGGCCGGGATCGTGGCCATGGCCCGTGAAGAGCCGCGCGTCGTTTTCCTGAAGGACTACGACATCGCGCTCGCCCGGCACCTGGTCCAGGGCACCGACATGTGGCTGAACAATCCACGCCGGTTCCTCGAGGCCAGTGGGACCAGCGGGATGAAGGCGGGGGCGAACGGTTCCCTCAACGTGAGCATCCTCGACGGATGGTGGGACGAGGCCTATCGCCCCGAGCTCGGCTGGGCGATCCCGTCAGGCGCGACCCTGGACCGTCAGGACATCGACGACGTCGCGGAGGCGGAGGGCCTTTACCGCTTGCTCGAGCGAGAGGTCGTGCCCGCGTTTTACGACCGTGACGAGTCAGGCATCCCGCGCCGGTGGGTCGAGATGATGAAGGCGTCGATCCGCCACGTGGCGACGCAGTTCGCTGCGCGTCGCATGGTGATCGACTACTTCAACACCGCATATGGGCCAGGGGCCCGCCGGGTGGAGCAGCTGCGCCTGCTCCCTGATTGGGGCGGATAGAGGGCCACATCCCGACACCTGGATTCCGCACGTCTGACGCCAGACGGGCCGAATTCGATCGATCGAGACGCACGTCTGGCGTCAGCGATGCGGAATTTGGTCTACTCGCCCACTGGGGTGGCGGAGGGCGCCCCGGTTTCCGCCGCGGCCACACCGCGGCGCTCGCGGCGCGAGGCCATCGCCGACAGGTAGAGCTGGACGTATTTCTGGGCCGATCTCGACCACGACACGTCCTCTTTCATCGCATGCTGGACCAGCCACGCCCACACTGCCGGGTGCCGGAAGTTCTCCGCGCCACGAACCACCGCCGCAAAAAACTGCCACGCGTCGTAGGGACCGAAGCGGAAGCCATTCCCGGTCTGCACGGCGGGCTCGAAGTCTCGAATCGTGTCCGCGAGTCCTCCGGTGGTGCGCACCACCGGGATGGTTCCGTAGCGAAGGGCGATCAGCTGCGCCAGGCCGCCCGGCTCGAAGCGCGAGGGCATCCACAGCATGTCCGAGCCGGCGTAAATGCGCTGGGCGAGGGCCGCGTCGAACCCGATCGCGACCGCGACCTGCCGCGGCACCTCTGAGGCCCATCGCCGGAACATGTCCTCGTAGCGGCGGTCGCCTGTGCCGATGACCACGATCTGCAGGCCGAGCTGGACGAGCTCCGGCATCGCCTGCTCGATCAGGTCGAAACCCTTCACGTCGTAGAAGCGCGAGACGATCGCGCAAAGCGGGCCCTTGACCTCCTCCAGGCCAAGCTCGGCGCGCAGCGCCGCACGGCAGAGGGCTTTGTTCTGCGGCGCGTCCGCCGAGTAGTGGTGCGGGATGTTGGGGTCGCGTTGCGGGTCGAAGGTCTCGTAGTCGATGCCGTTCAAGATCCCGTGAAGCTTCTGCGTGTTGCGGCGCAGCAGCTCGTCCAGACCCTCGCCGTACTCCGGGGTCTGGATCTCTTTTGCGTATCGCTCACTGACCGTGTTGACGACGTCCGCGAAGTGAATCCCTCGTCCGAGCACGTTGACGACGTTGTCGAGACCTGGAATGCCGAGGCGGATCAGCCCCCACTCCTGCAGGCCGGCGAGCATCAGCGCGCCAAAACCAAAAATGCCCTGGGCGGAGAGGTTGTGGATGGTCAGCGCGGTGGCGATGTCGGCGT